>CALCUV010000045.1 GCA_937906765.1 uncultured Prevotella sp. | reverse complement strand
CTGGGGTTATGAAAGAGGTACTTGGGATGAGGTACGTGTTACTGATGCAAATTTCTGGTACGATTACCTTGGTGGTGTAACACCACCTACACCCCCAGAACCACCTACTCCTACACCATCACGTAAACTTCCATTATTTTTCTACATTCGTTATCCATTTTAAAGAAAGGAATTAAGACAATGGCTATCAAGACAAAAGAAGAATTGCTTGCTTCGTTGAAACAGTCCTTTGGTGATAATACTGACGATGCAACATTATCACTCATTGAAGATGTAACTGATACCTATGATGACCTTAACAGCAAAGCAAATCCAGACGGAAAAGATTGGAAAGCTGAAGCCGAACGCATTGACAAAGAATGGCGACAGAAGTACCATGACAGATTTTTCAACCCTGTGGAAGATGAAAAAGACCCACTTGATGCAGGCGACCCAGAACCTAAGAAATATAGGTTCGAAGACTTATTTAAAACTAAAGGAGATTAAATATCATGCCCAGACGAATTGCTATGACTAATCTCAATGCTTCTACTCTTGATATTCTGAATACTATCAGAGCAAATGCAAGCATGGAATACCAGTCTCTTGTTCCGGAGATTAGTGATGTAAGAGACATTCCCAAAGTTGGTGAAGTTCTGTACGGCTATCCCAATCTTGCCAACCAGTTTCTTTCTTCCCTCATTAACCGCATTGCAAGCGTAAGAGTTAAGAGTGCTACCTTTAACAATGCTTACGCTATGCTCAAGAAAGGTTATCTTGAGTTTGGCGAAACTGTTGAAGAAGTCTTTGTACAGATTGCCAAAGCACGCGAGTTCTCCCCAGAGAAAGCTGAACAGCGGGAACTGAAGCGTACCATTCCCGATGTGCGCACAGCCTTCCACACGATGAACTATCGTGTTGAATACCCCATCACTATCCAGAACAATGATCTTAAAACTGCCTTTCTCTCTGAAAATGGTGTGCAGGATTTGATTGCAAGAATCGTTGATGCTATCTATACTGGTGCTGAATACGATGAGTTCCTTCTCTTCAAGTATCTTATCATCAAGGCTGTCGCACATGGTAAGATGTACCCTGTTGCATTTGATGCTACCAAGATGTCTGAAGCCGCTGTTGCTTTCCGTGGTAATTCCAATATGATTACCTTCATGAGCAACAAGTACAATGCCGCAGGTGTTCATACTGCCACACCGAGAGGTGACCAGTACATCTTCATGGATGCAAAATTCAATGCACAGTATGATGTTGATGTTCTTGCCGCCGCTTTCAATATGGATAAGGCTGACTTTATGGGCAGACTTATGCTCATTGATGACTTCACAACATTTGACAATGACAGGTTTGACGTTATTCGTGCAAACAGCGATATGATTGAAGAGGTAACTTCCGCAGAACTTACCCTTATGGCAGATGTTAAAGCTGTCCTTGTCGATGAAGAATGGTTTCAGATTTATGATAACCTTGCACAGTTTGATGAGAAATATGTTGCAAGCGGTATGTACTGGAATTACTTCTACCATGTGTGGAAGACAGTTTCCTTCTCCCCGTTCTCTAATGCTATTGTCTTTGTTGATGATGGTGCTACCACTTCTCTGCCTGCATCTGTTGACTTCTACGTGACAGATATTAACAGCACTGCGAATGCAATTATCTACACCCTTACGCTTGACGATTCTACAGCCGCACTCAAGCCGCAGAATGTCAACTTCGTACAGGATGACGATGCTACTGAAGCAGGTATTGCAGTTCATAAGTATGGCGCAATCATTATGCCTGTTGGCGATAGTGCTGAAACTGAATATACAGTTGTGGCTACCATTAACGGCACAGGCTATACTGCTACAACTGCAATTCTTACTGAAGCAACTACCACTGGCGAAGGTGCGTCTGCAACTACTACACCTGCAACCGCTGTTGGCGATAAGATTACTCTCGCTAAAGACGCATGATGTAACGAATAAGAGGGAAGGGATAACCTCTCTTCCCTCATTTCTAAGGAAAGGAGAAAGCTATGGCATATATTGCTCCTAACTCTGAAATAGCTTTGCTTAAAAATGTTCCACTTGATGCAAGCTATGACCATACAATTACCTTTGCAAATTCTACACAGCAGTATTTATATTTCAGAGGTAAAGTTGCTGATGGAAATGGCAGAATATTTCCACAGAATAGTTATCAGAGAACTTCATCTAATAAAATAAGATTGGAACTTGGCATGGATGAAGCTATTCAGTATAACTACCTTTTCTTCAGAAATATTAGCTTTGAGAATAAATACTTCTATGCTTTCATTACTAATTGGGAATATGTAAATAATATCACTACTGAAATCACGTATGAAATTGATGTAATGCAGACATTTATTACAAACGCTGTGATTAAACAGTGCTTTGTTGAGCGTGAGCATATCCAGAATGACCAGATAGGCGCAAATTTAGTACCAGAAAACCTTGAGCAAGGTGATTATATAGTTGATGGGTATTCTGTTTTTTCACCTTATACAATAGAAGGTGTGGTTGCAACTAATGCTTCTGCTATTTTTTACTGCACATTTCAACAGGATAAAGATAGCCAAGGACAGGTAACAGGTTATTCAAAATTTGACGGTGGTGTACTTCACTATGTATACACAGGTTTGTGCCCTATTGTAATAGGTAGTGAAGGCGGAATACAAGAGTTTATAGAAGCAATTAGTTCAAGCGATTTCCCATTCACTGATGGTGTAGTTGCAGGTTATATGTGCCCTTTTGAACCATTAACTTATGATAACATAGAAGATGGTATTCAGTGGCCATATAGAATAGGTAAACACATTACATCTTTAGCTGGGTATGTTCCAAAAAATAAAAAATTATTTACAGCTCCATATAACATGCTAAGAGTTGTTACTGATTCTGATAGCGAAACATACAATTTTGAATATTTTAGCGACCCAAGCTTTTGCGATTTTACGTTAGTGGGTTATTTCCTGCCAGAACCAGTTTTAACACTTGTTCCTAAAAACTTTAATGCCGCAACAAATAGAAATTTTTGCCTTGAAAATAGAATGACTATTAAAGAGTTCCCACAGATTACTATTGATGTTGATGTGTGGAAGGTCTACTTTGCACAGCACGGTGCATCATTAGTAACTTCAATGATTGGTCAAGTTATGGACACAGGTTCTAAAGTGGTTAGCGCGGCTACAGGTGGTGCATTGGTAGACCCCTCTTCTGTTCTTAGTGTTGGTTCTTCTTTTATGGGAATAGCTAACTCTGTTGCGCAAATATATGAACTTCAAAAGAAACCACCATTAAAAGGAACACAATCGTCATTATCCGATTTCTCATTAGGCACAAAACAGTTTTATGCTCAAAACATTTGCATAAGGCCAGAATTTGCTAAAATCATAGACGATTACTTCACTATGTTTGGGTACGCAACGCACCAAGTTAAAGTTCCAAATATTCGTGGAAGAAGATATTTCAACTATGTCCAGACTAAAGCTTGTATCCTCGAAGGTGCTATTCCAGAAATTTATAAACAGAAAATGATTAATATTTTCAATAACGGAATTACTTTTTGGCATACAGAAAACCTTGCAAGTGTTGCAGATGTTGATAATATCATTGGTGATTACACAGTAGCAAATGACCCTGTATAGAAAGGAGGAATTTAATCAATGGGCAGACGTAAAAGAGATAGAGAATTTTGGGAAAGTGCTGATCTTAATAACGCGTCCTATATTCAGTATTATGACCGCCTTACAGAATTGTCTATCTCTATGTTTGAATGGCGAAACCTTCCAGATACAGTAGACCCCAGATTTCTTGAGTTGACCCTGTTCACAAACGGAATGGCTGTATTTTTCAAGGATGAAGTAGAGGATTATTTGGCTCTTCAGTGCGCTATCAGTGGACCACTTAACGTCTATATGATTCCTATCAGAAGAAGGGCATACGCTGTTAATGGCTATAACAGGGAACTGGATGATAAAAATAGCGTTATCATTTATAACAATATGTTGCATAAAAATAGCATGCTCGATGTTAGGATGTTCGCAAGGGAACTGTATAACCTTGACAGGGCAATAAGTGTTAACGCTAATGCGCAGAAAACACCTATTCTGATAAGGTGCAGTGAAAATGAGAGGTTGACCGTTGAAAATCTTTATATGAATTATGACGGGAACAAGCCTGTTGTTTTCGGAGATAAGGGGTTGAATCCTAATGCGCTTAGCGTGCTGAAAACAGATGCCCCGTATGTTGCAGATAAGCTTTATACTCTTAAAGCCCAGAAGTGGAATGAAGCACTCACTTACCTTGGTATCAGCAACGTTAATATCACGAAACGTGAAAGGTTGATTACTGATGAAGTTACCAGAAACCAAGGTGGCACGATTGCAAGTAGATACTCACGCTTGCAGAGTAGAAGAATGGCTTGCGAACAGATTAATAAAATGTTTGGTCTGAATGTCCAGTGCGACTATAGAGAAGACTTCCAAGAAATCGTGGATGCTGAAGACAGTGATAGTATTAATCCGGAAGAGAGGGATAAAACAAATGAGTAAATATACTACTGAATTAAGGTTCATTTGTGAAACTGAAGCAGGTAAAACTGAATCAGTTGGACTCTCTAAAGTTGATGAAGTTATCGCCGCCGCACTGCCACATATTTTTGATTTCGATTTTCCAATCTTTGATGAAAATTATCGTGTTCCTCTGGAAACAAAAATCATTCGGCACTATTATACCAGAGAGATTGGATTGGAAACCTATGGCCTGTGGAAACTCAAACTTCAGACTAAGCTGAATGAAATCATGCCGTATTACAATAAACTCTATGAGAGTGAATTGTTTACGTATAATCCGCTTTACGATGTTGATATGACCACTACTCACGTTGGTCGTAAAACAGGTGAGAATACAAATGTTGATAGCAGAATCAGCGAAAGAACCAATAGCGGCACGTCTAAGAACGTAGAAGATGAAACTAATACATTACATAATAAATCGAAGATAACAGGCAATAAAGATATAAAAACAGATGGAACCGAAGCAGGTACT
>CALCUV010000044.1 GCA_937906765.1 uncultured Prevotella sp. | reverse complement strand
CTTGTGACTGGAGTTCAGACGTGTGCTCTTCCGATCTGTAACCCTTGACGATAATCCAATCATCGGGAGCGCATTGCAAGGCTTTGACTACGCTAAGCGTGTCTCCCTCGGTTTCGTTGCCGTCAGAGTCTTTTCCTTCATCGGGAGATTCTATTGGCGGACCCTCAGGGAGTTCTTCTTCAATCTTAGAGCACGATGCCATGCCCCATGCCAAAGACGTGAGTAACAAAAGGATATGGAGATGGCGTAAGGGCATAACTGATTTATTCTCCCTGAAGAATTTCTTGTGCAATTTGCTCAACGGAGGTTTGCGTGTTGCTGACCCATCGGATGGGGGTGCCACGCTTTTCCATGCCTCTGAACCATGTCATTTGGCGTTTGGCGAATTGGTGGATGGCAATTTCAAGTTGGCGATACATTTCCTCAAATGAGAGTTCGCCAATGACATGTTGTGTCAAGAATTTGTATTCCAATCCGTAATAAATAAGGTCTTCTGCCGAAATGCCTTCATCAAGCAGGGCGCGAATCTCGTCTAACATACCCTCTTCCAGGCGTTGGCGCAAGCGATTGCTGATGCGCTCACGGCGTACTTCACGGTCAACATCAATACCCAGTGTTAAACTGCTGAGTTTGGGGAAGGGGCGCTCTTCCTTGGGTTCGTTTTTATAATATTCCTCAATCTCGATGGCACGAATGGCGCGCTGTGCCGTGTCCACGTCAGTTGTGTTGTGCAGTTGCGCCTTATAGGTCTTCAAGATTGCGGTGAGTTCCTCCAAGGATTTGCCTTCCAACGTCTTGCGCAACTCATCGTTCTGAGGCACTGGACTTAAACGGTAAGCGCGTAAGATGCTTTCAACATAAAGTCCCGTTCCGCCACAAACGATGACGCGTTTGCTCCGTTGGCGGATGTCTTCGTAGGCCGAGAGAAAGTCGCGCTGAAATTCAAAGACGTTATACTTCGTGCCGGGTTCGGCAATGTCTATCAAGTGATAGGGAATGGGGGTGCCATCTGCCGCAATGTAATCCGCCAAATCCTTACCTGTTCCTAAGTCCATCCGACGGTACACCTGGCGTGAGTCGGCGCTGATAATCTCTGCGTCAATAAGTTGCGCCAATGCCGTGGCAAATTTCGTTTTCCCAGAAGCCGTGGGACCCACGATAGTTATAAGGTCGTAATGTTTAGACATAGGTTTGAAATGGGGTAGTGTTTCTGTTGCAAACTTATCAAAAAAATGGCGGATGGCGAAGCGGTAAGAAATCAAAATCAATCTTTGCATCACGAAAAAGTGGTGCGTTCCGTAAATTCCTCCTCTGATAGGAGCGTAAATAATGATGTTGGGCATAGGAAGAACTTATATAATATGACACGCCCCACATTCCCAAACCTCATTCTCTCACCTTAATATTAGGATATTAGAATTAGTGAAAACTATAAGTAACTTAATTCAAATTATAAGTAACTTAATTTTAATTAAAAGAGACTTAGTTTTTCCTAAATTAGATTGCTGTTTTTGCAACTCAAAAATAGCGCGTTGGCACAGTTATTGGGGGGCAAAAAGTGGGCAGATTTGTGGGGAAAAGTCTTTTCATATTACAGATGTGTGGGATGAAAAAAACTTTAAAATCCTAATGTGCTGTAATTCTGTAGGTTTAGTCGTTATGCTGAAAAATGCTGGATAAAAAGGGTGAAAAATAGGTTGTAGTATTAAACAAATTTTAGTAATTTTGCACAAGAAACTTCCCCAGAAAAGGGGGATGAAACTCTTCTTGTTGATAATCATTCTTTTAAGGTAGGTTCTATAAATTAGTTTGAATCGATTTGATTAAGATTTTTGAGGATTTTTCTTTTTAACGACGAAGAAGCGTAGCGGGCTACGTTTCAAGGAACTAAAAAGAAAAAGACCAAAAGATAAGCAAAGCGACCAAGCTCGGAATCTATCAAAAAGAAAAAACAACTAATTTATAGAACTTACCTTAACTAAACTGGCGTGATAGCATTAGTTCGACATATCGAAAGTTTGCTCTTGAAGCACGACTGCGTAATCGTTCCCGACTTTGGCGGATTCGTTACGCAGCAGGTTTCTGCGCGCTATGTTGAGGAAGAAGGATTATTCTTGCCCCCTTACCGTAGCGTAGGGTTCAACGGATCTCTCAAGTTGAACGACGGACTCTTGGTGCAGTCTTACATGAATGCTTATGGCATCGGTTATGTTGAGGCTTTGCAACAAATAGCATCCGTAGTGGCAGAGGTGAAAGCCGAACTCCATGCAACGGGTTCCTATGAGTTGGGCGGCATAGGCGTATTTACGCTCACGTTAAACGGAACGTACGATTTCCAACCCTGCGAGGCAGGCGTAGTTTCCCCCGAACTTTACGGCTTAGACGCATTCGTGATGCGCAAGCAGGAAGAAGAGGTGGAAGGTGCGGTTGAGGAAGCGGTAGAAGAGATTGCGCAACCCGCCAAGTTCATTGAGCGCTCGGAAACTCACTATACAATTCGCATCCGTCGCGAAGTCGCGAATTACGTAGCCGCAGCGGTGGTGATGCTCGTATGTTTCTTCGCATGGTCAGTGCCCGTGAGCAACACGTCTGAGACAGGCATGCAACAGGCAGCCCTTTTTAGTTCACAACTCTTTGCTACGGCGGAAGAAACTCCTCGTCCCGTGCTGACGCCAGCAACAACTTTTGTGGAAGAGTGTGAAAGCGGTGTTGAAAATCAAGATTCTCTTGTTGCGACATCGGTTGCGGAACAATCTGAAACGCAAGTTGTTGAAACTCCTTCTCAAACGGAAGTACCTGCAATAGTTGCCGTTCCTCAGAAGCAATATACGTTGGTGGTTTGTAGTTGTGTGCCACAAAAAAATGCTGAAGCATTGGTGGCTGAATTACAATCGGCAGGCATCAATGAGGCAGAAATATTTGTGAAAAAGAACATCCTTCGCGTGGTGGTCGGAACTTATCCTTCGGAAGTGGAAGCAATTCAGGCATTACGTGAATATCGCAAGATGCACAAGAACTTTGCGGATGCATGGGTGTTAAAGAAATAACCGTAAGGCAGATTAAGGCTGCGTCAAATCAAACATTTTGACGCAGCCTTTCATTTTTATAGCAACCAAATGACCTTTTAGGCAAAAACAAAAGTCATAGATTATGAAGAGAATACGATGCCCAAAATGTGATGAGGCAATCCTTTTTGACGAAACGCAATACGAACCCGGCAGAAGCTTGGTCTTTGAGTGTCCAGAGTGTCACAAGCAATTCAAATTGCGCATACCGATGCCCAAACCAGTGGAGGAAGAAACTGAGGAAGAGGCACCCGTGATGGGTTGGCTCACAGTGATTGAAAATGCCTTCCATTTCAAGCAAGTGTTACCCCTTTACATGGGCGACAATGTTGTTGGGCGATTGGTAAAAGGCACTAAGGCAAACACACCTATCAAAACCGTGGACCCCAGTGTGGATACCACGCACTGCATCCTCAATGTGCGTGAAAAGAAAAATGGCGAGGTAGTCTTCACTGTTCGTGACGCCCCCTCAAATACCGGAACGTTTGTACACAACACTCTCGTAGGTCTTAAAGAACAAGTGCGCCTCGAACCTGGCGATATTATCACCATCGGTGCAACTACAATGATTTTCCATACCGAACTTGAAGAGGAGGAGTAGTGCCACTATGACCGAGGAAAATTACTTTCCCTTGAATCTATAATACTCATAGTGAAAACAATTTAAGAAAGAATTTCAACAAAGTCTCACTTATTACAAATACAAAACAACAATCTCCCAGTTATTCCATGAGGAAATAAACTGGGAGATTGTTGTTGTTGCTACCCTTAAGCAGGGGTTAGCATCCATTCAAAGGCAGGAATGATTTGAATCCGTTTGTTGTCAATAATTACCTCTTCTTGATGAAAATCTGTTATGAGGAAAAGATTCTCACACCCTGTTTCTTGTGACGTTGCGAGAAGTCCTCTCAATTCACGCTTGCGTGTTTTCTCCTTACTGATGTCATAGGACACTTGATAGATTTCTTGCACGACGTTGTTCTTACAAACGACAAAGTCAGCTTCAAATCCTGCCACATTTTTGTAATAGTAAATGTCGCGTCCTAAGGGGCGGTTTCTTCGTAATAATTCTATATAAACAAGGGTTTCTAATCGCCATCCGATATTCTCACCTGCAAATGCGTCTTGCCGACCGTCCATTAACGCAATATCAACGGGATATACCTTTTCAGCACGTATTCGCAACCTGCTCTTTGTGGAATATTTCTTCAATCCTAACAGCAAGTATGCCTCTTTCAGAAAACTGACATAGTTATTAACCGTATGACTTGACTTTAAACCAACAATATTAGCGAGTTCGCTTTCATTAACGACTGTTGGAGCAACATTCATGAGGTGATGTGCCAGACGCTCAAAAGTTTCTGTGAATTTAATGTTATGGCGTTGTGCTATGTCTCGCTTCAATATATTATTGACAAGATTGTTTACATAACGTGACTTATTCTTCTTGTTTAATAATTCAGGAAACCCTCCCTGTTTTATGTATTCATCAAATGCTGCCCGCCTTAAAGCGATTGCTTTAGTGGTTACAGATACAAGGTCAATCCCTTTATAGGTGCAAAAATCTGCAAATGAAAAAGGATATAGTTCTATTTGGTCATTACGCCCTGTAAGATGTGTTGCTAACTCTCCGCTTAGTAACTTCGCATTTGAACCGGTAATAAGAATGTGAATCCTCTGTCGTAATAAGCGATTTACAAACAGATGCCAACCTTCGACGTTTTGGATTTCATCAAGAAAAAGATACTTGAAATCACCATAAATTTTGTAAAGAACTTCAAGTACACTATTCAAGTCAGTCGCTTGTATATTTGCTAAGCGCTCATCATCAAAATTTACATACGCACACTTATCTAAATGAGGTTTAAGAGAATTAAAACACAAAGTAGATTTCCCACTTCTTCTCACTCCAATAACAACCTGAGCTAAGTTACTGTCTAAATCAATTTGCTCTTCTTCTTTACGGGAACAAAGATTTGAATGTTGCAAAAAAGACAACTCTTCCTTCTGTTCAAAAAGAGTTTGTTCTAAAATTCTCTTATCTACCATAGTAATAAAGCTTTAGGTTTCTGCAAAAGTAATAAATATATTTTCTTTAAACGCAATAAATCAGAGAATTTTATATTTAGTAACGCAATAAAATTTACGTTTTATGAATTTCAAACGCAATAAAATTGAGTTTTCTTGTTTTTCTAATACAATAAATAGGACATTTTGGGAGCTGATAACGCAAAAAAATAGCGATTATGCTTCCATTTTATGAGATACATAATCGCTATTTTTGACTTTGATGACTATCTGAGAACTCGTAATCTTGGTTCAAGAGTCCGAAATCTAAATAGGTCGTTACTGTTTCGGGACCCCCAAAAAAGACTGCCTATTTTGTTTCCACCGAATAGGGATACAAGATGATGCGCATCTATTCTCTCGGATATTTAAAAGTGGAAAAGTTGTTTTTCGGTGGCACTTAACGCGCGTTAAGTGGGACTTTGTTTTTACACATATATTATATGAGTTCAACGACCGTAATGCCGGCGCCACCAAATTGGACATGCTCGTCATGGAAACGCATGACGCCAGTAGCGGTGCTCAAATATTGGCGCACAACTTGGCGAAGAGCGCCAGTGCCTGTGCCATGTAGGATGCGCACTCGGGCTTGCCCCACCTGGATTGCGTCATCAATGAAATAAGATACCGCTGTGAGCGCCTCATCTACGCGCATGCCGCGAAGGTCAATATCTTGCTTGAAGTTGAGTTGCTTTTCGTGCATCGCGTCACGCGTTTCTTTGCTCACAAAGGTTGCAGTCTTTGTCGTGTTGTCTTCCTTAGGTTTTTCCGCAAGTTCAAGGCGGTTGATGGGAAGGGAAGTGTACATGCTTCCGAAGAGAATCTTGGCGTTTTTACCCTGTATGTTTTCTACGCGACCCACAGCTGTTTGTCCCTTGATACGAACGTATTGTCCCACTTCAAGATGAAGTTTTGGGGTAGTAGGAGCGGCGATTGCGGGCATCTCATTTTCGGTTGCAGATGAACCACTTGCTGAAGCGTCGCTTTGTTTCTGTTGCTCGCTTTTTGCTTGTTTGCGCTCCTGACGGCGTTTGATTTTTTCGATTTTGCGGGCAATAATGCTCTCTTCGTCAGATGTTTGCGAGAGGGCTTCGCGGAAGTCGGAGAGTTCCTGTCGGATTTCGCGCGTACGCTCTTTTTCGGCCTGGGTTTCGCGAATCTCGCGGATGGTATTCTCAATCTTGGCGTTCGTGTCCTTAAGGAGTTGCTGGGCTTCCTCTTTTGCTTGCGCCATTACGGATTTGCGTTGTTGCTGGAACTGTTGCATTTCCTCTTCATAGCGTGCCACGGTTTCTTCCAACTGCTTTTCGCGCGAACGAATGGTTTGACGCTTCTTTTCCCAATACATCTTGTCGCGAACAATGTCCTGAAGGTACTTGTCGCTCATGATATAATCCTTACCAACAAGTTCTGAGGCGTAAGCAATAACCTCTTCGGGAATGCCAATTTTGCGAGCAATCTCAACGGCAAACGAACTGCCAGGATTACCTACCTGAAGAATGAAGAGGGGTTGCATCTGAGCGCGGTCGTAAAGCATGGCGCCGTTGACAACCGCGGGTTCCTGCTCGGCATAATGCTTGAGGTTTTGATAGTGTGTCGTAATGATGCCCCAAGTGCCTGTCTTCACAAAGCGGTGGAGAATACCTTCGGCCAGCGCTCCCCCAATTTGGGGCTCTGTTCCGCCTCCAAATTCGTCAATAAGTAAGAGGCTGCGAGGACTTGCACCTTTCATCATCACCTTCATGTTGAGAAGGTGAGAAGAATAGGTACTTAAGTCATTCTCAATGCTTTGCTCGTCGCCGATGTCGATAAATATGTCGGAGAATATGCCGAGAGTGGAATTTTCACGTACGGGAATCGGAAGACCACATTGCACCATGTATTGCAAGAGTCCCATTGTCTTCAAGCATACGGACTTGCCCCCTGCGTTAGGTCCGGAAATGAGCAAAATGCGTCCGTTGCGCAAGGTAATATCAAGCGGTTGCATTTTCTTACCATGGCGTTGGAGGGATTGCTGAAGCAAAGGGTGGTAAGCCTGACACAAATCGATGAGAGGCTCTTCCTGAACGCGGGGAACGATGCAATTAAAGGAGTCGGCAAAACTCACCACGGCGCGCAGATAATCAATGTGCGCAAGGAAGTGTTGCGAATGCAACATTGCATTAATATGTGGGCGAATCTCGGCTGAGAGTTCTTGAAGAATGCGAATCACTTCGCGGCGCTCCTGTGCCTTGAGTTCGCGAATCTTATTGTTGGCTTCGACAACGGTTGTGGGTTCGATGAAAACAGTTTTCCCTGTGGCCGATTCATCATGGACAATGCCACGAATCTTGCGCTTTACGGTGGGCGAAACGGGGATAACGAGGCGACCATCTCGCAAAGTGGGCGACACGTCGCGCTCAATGTAGCCCTCTTGTTGCGCCTGCTGGATAATGCTACGCAAAGAGTGGCTCAGCGTACGCGTATTCACCTCGATAGAGTGGCGAATGGTGAGCAGTTCCTTTGAGGCGGTGTCTTTCACCTTACCATATTTGTTGAGCACATTATCAATGCGCTGGATGATGTGAGGGAAAGATTGAACGTCGCCAGCAAGAGCGGCCAGAGTGGGGTACTTATGGTTGCCTTCTTCACCTTCATTTTCATCGGAATCACTCTTAGTGAAAAATTCAACCAAGGCATGAACCGTTATGAGTGAGCGCTTGAGGTCGAAAAGGTCAACCTCTTCCAAATGGGTGCGCTCGGGGCGTAAGCGAAGCAGGGATTGGCGAACGTCGAAGAAGTTTTCTTCATACACGTCCTCTTCTGTCTCTACGAAACGCTGGAACTCGGCCACTAATTTCAAGTTATGGGTCACTTTTGAATAGTCGGACGAGAAGGTCACAAACTTTTCCACCCACTCAGTTCCGAGCGAGGAAATGCAGCGTCCCTTAAGCAGCGTGCGGAGTTCATCAAATGCTAGTTTCTTTTCTATATTCATTGTTGTGTTGTCTGCAAAGAATTCATGCAAAGTTACAAAAATAAAACTATGTAGCGGGGATATATGCGCATAACCCACACAATATTTATATATAAAGAGGAAAAAAAGGGATTCCGCTTTATGCGGCGATGGGGATGAGGAGGGGGAGAATGTGTGAGTGGGTTAGTCGGGAGGGTTGGTTGGGGAGGATTGATGAAGTGGCAGAAAGCGGTGGGGAAAATGCTAAAAGAGGGGTAAATTCGTATCTTGGAGCATGCAGCTATTCTGATGCATCTGTGAGGAATAGAATTGCTCAAAACTAAGTTACTAATAAGGAAAACTAAGAGTAACTTAATTCGTCGTAAGTTACTCTTAGTTTTTCCTAATTCTATTAGAATAGTTCTGACTTTTATCTTAATTACAAGTCCTTGAAATCGGGTACCTGTGGCAAGAATTCAAAGGAGTTTTGCTCGTAATTGATTTTGCAACAATAGTGGTGGAGACCGTTTGAAACGATAAGGTAGTCGGCGCGGAGCACACTATTGTAAGATGCGATTTGATAGAATACCTCTTGAGAGATTTCAACGTGTGGGGCTTTGTATTCAAGGATGAGGCGTGGGCGCATCCCGATTTTGTCATAGAGAACCGTGTCGCACCGTCTGATATTGCCGTTGATGTTGATGCCTACTTCGTTGGCGAGTAACCCTGCAGGGTAGTGTCTGTGCTCAATGAGGAAGCGCGTAAAGTGTTGGCGCACCCATTCCTCGGGGGTTAGTTTGAGCCATTTGCGACGCAGGATGTCGAAAACGAAAACTTCGCCTTCTTCATTCTTCTTTAATTTTATGTCGGAGGGGGGCAGGTTTAATGGAATCATTTGTGTATTTTTGCAAGATAGTAGGACTTGTTGCCTGACCACAAAGGTACGAAATAAAGTGCATATAAAGGTGCGTTTTGTGGCGAAGGTGATGGTCGTGAAGCATGAAGTTGCCTATTGGAAAGTGAGACGCGTGGGATTGGAAGGGCGACTTGGTGCTCGAAAGTAAGAATAAAAACAAAACACATATATTATTTAATGGCTCAAACGAAGCAAGTGACTCCTGCTTACGAAGACGTGGTTCGCGAGATTATGAACGGTAAGTTTCATCCTGTTTACTGCTTGATGGGTGAGGAGGAGTATTACATAGATAAGATTGCCGATTTGCTCCTTGAGAAATTGCTGACTCCCGATGAGCAGGCTTTTAATCTGTTTACGTTTTACGGAACAGAGGCTACGCCTGAGGCGGTGGTGAGTGCGGCACGTGGTTTCCCGATGGGGGCAGAAAGGTTGGTGGTGTGCTTAAAGGAAGCGCAAAATATGAAACAACTGGAAAAGTTGGAACTTTACTTTGCGCAGATGCAGCCAACTACGGTGCTAATTATTTGTCATAAGGGTGGAGCTTTGGATCGTAGAAAAAAGTTGCCTGCTTTGATTGAGAAGAATGGCATACTCTTTGAATCAAAACCCTTGCGCGAAGATCGCATTCCGGGATTTGTGGCTTCTTATCTCAAACGTAAGCACCTCGCCATCGAACTGGAGGCGGCAAATATGATTGCGGATTTGGTGGGTACGAAACTGAGTAAGGTGGTTAATGAACTTGAAAAGTTGTGTGTCGGTCTTCCCAAGGGGCAAACGATGGTTACAAAAGACCATGTTTTGACTACGGTGGGCGTTAACCGAGATTTTAATATTTTCGAACTACAGGACGCGTTGTCGAAAAAAGACGTTTCTCAGGCAATGAAAATTGCACGTGTCATGGCCAAGGATGAACGCAATTTTTATCTTCCTGCCACACTCACGATGCTCTTCCGATTTTACTCGCAACTCATGTTGGCATATTATGCTCCCGAAAAAACTCCAATGGGTATCGCAAGTTGGTTGGGGATTCGAGATTGGCAAGTGAATCGAAATTACCTTCCGGCAATGAAAGTTTACTCCGGCGTGAAGGTGATGCACATCCTTTCGAAGATTCGCGAAACCGATGCGCGATGTAAGGGAATCGAAAATGGGGGAGCGACAAGTGCGGAACTTTTCACGGAATTGATTTATTTCATTCTTCATTAAAGGGCGGTTTACTTTACTATATTTCCCCTCCAAAATTGCGTATGTAAATATTAATTTTGAAAGCAAAATCAGACTTCAATTTTCTCACAAAAGCGAGTTGCAGAATGTGAAAAATTGAAGTCTGATTTTTTATGTTTCTCACTTCATAAATGTAAAAATGTAAATTACATTTATTTCTAAAACTAAGGGTGGGGTGATTCTGTTCGTTTCATGCAGACAAAGTCGAGTTTTCTGTTTTATTCTCCCTGAAAAGCCCTTTTTCTTGATTTTTCTGCTCATTTTTCCAAATTACGTTAAAATGGCTTTATGTCTTGTAAATCTGTGTGTTAGGCGAATTTTCGCTTTTTGAGGTTTTATTAGATATTTTTCTTCCGACATTCGCTGGACTATGACTAAATTACGCCTCATTTTACCTCAATTAGGGGGTGAAATTAGCGATTTAGCAAATTTTAACATTTAATTAATAAGATTTATATTTCAAATCTGTATAAATTACAAAACTATAAATTTATATTTAAAAACAATAAATCCTCGAGATAATAAAGTTTATAAAATGGAAATTACACAATGTAATTTATAAATGTGTAATACGAATAATTGAATTTATAAACATTCAGTGTTGTTTGAGTGTGATAAAGTATTGAAAATCTGTACGTTTGCACGAATAGATATTGGTTTTGTGTTATAAATCCTTCTAATTTATGCAAAATCAGTAATAGGGTTTCTTAAAACATGTTTTATATGGGTTTATAATAGTGATGAAAATCAATTAGTAATAATTGTTTGATAGAGTTATTTATAGGCGAGTTTAGGGGTGTTTTATTTACAAATTTCAAACGCAAATAGGTTTCGGTGATTTACATCTAAATTCTAAAATTTATGAAGTTTTGATTTGTGAAATATTAATTTAAAAATTTGTCTTTACAAATGTTGGTGGTGTCTGTAAAAAGGTTTAACTTTGTAAACGCTTAGAAAAAGGGGTGATTTTCCCATTTTTTACCCTCTTAACTGTAAGCGATAGTAAAACCGAGAAAATTCAGAGGGTGTGAGAGGTGAGAAAAATTGAGACAAATTGCGTGTGCAATATATGTGCCCATTTTCCCTGCTTTTCCGATTGAGTTTTCACAATAATGCAACCGAATATGAAAAATAGAATTAGAGAAGTGATGCTAAAGGCGAACCTTTCACAACAAGATTTTGCTACAAAATTAGGGGTTTCGCCTGCCTCAATTTCCAACATTTTTATGGGGCGTACGAACCCAACAATTACCCATGCTTCGGCAGTTCATAAAGCCTTCCCTTCTGTGCGTATGGATTGGTTGCTTTTTGGTGAAGGCGAGATGACGGATGGTGAAAAGTCGGAAGATTTCGATGGCACTGGAGGAACAAATTCGGATGCGCCAATCGAAATTGGGGATGATAATTTGCTTGTAGGCGAACCGAGTGACGCGTCTGCTGCTTCCGCTTTTTCGGTTCAAAAAGATGCTCAGGCAATGCCTCGTTCTCCTCAGAATGGTGGTGTCGAGCAAATGCAACAAATGCGTCAACCCATGCCTAACGAGATTTACGATGACGCAAATCCGAACCGCTTAGTGGCGTATAATGACATGCTAAATGCGAAAAAATGTGACAAACCTGAGCGTAAAGTTAAGGAGATACGCGTATTTTTTGACGATGGTACCTATGAAATCTTTATCCCTGCGATGAAATAATGAGCATAAAACGCTTGTCATTCAGTAAATTAGGTGTGCTAAATCCCTGTAGTTGGAATCAAACTCCAATGCCTATTGCAAGGATGTGAAATCGGCAGATACTTGGGCTCATTTCAATGATGCGGAACATAAAATTTCTTATAATGAGAACAATTAGTGACTTTAAGCGCAGAAAGTTACTAATTGTTCTCATTATGTTTAACTCTTTTGTGATGTAATCTCAGTTAGATTTAACGTGCAGAATATCAATGATATACATTAGTTAAGTGTGCTGGATTTCTTCGGTCATTCTCACCCCAATGAAACTATCGTAAGCATGGGTGCCCGTTCTGTTATTTCGTTTTTACCTTTATTTTTCGTGTAAAATAGACCCGCTCCCCTTTCTTTGCTCAAGATAAAGCACTACCTTTGTAGCATTACACAATATATAATATAAGCACACTGATATAATGTCTGAGAACTTAAAAGAGAGAACCGCAAAAAACTTCTTTTGGGCTGCGCTAAGCAATGGTACACAACAGGTGGTCATGCTCTTAGTGGGGATTCTTTTGGCGCGATTGCTGGACGTTTCTGACTATGCTATGGTGGCCATGTTGACGGTCTTTTCTGCTCTTGCCCAAAACTTGCAGGATAGTGGTTTTGCTACGGCGTTGTGCAACAAACGCGATGCCGAACATAAGGATTTTAATGCCGTTTTTTGGTTGAGCATTTGCATTAGTGTGGTTGTCTATACGTCCCTTTTCTTTTGTGCGCCTCTCATTGCCGCCTTTAACCATACGCCCGAACTCACTCTCGTGGCACGCATTATATTCCTGGGATTCGTAGTGACGAGTTTGAACACGGCACATTGGGCTTACCTTTACAAGCATCTCATGGTGCGCGAGCGAACCATCTCTCAGGTGTCATCGTCGCTCATTTCATCAGCAATAGGTCTCGTCGCGGCTTTCTTAGGTGCAGGTTATTGGAGCCTTGTAGCCATGGATTTGGGGTATAAAGTGAGTATTTCGGTGTTTTATTGGCATTATTCGCCCTGGCGCCCCACTTTCGTGTTCAACTTACGCCCTGCGTTTGCAATGTTTCGCTTTAGCAGCAAAATCTTGCTCACCAACTTGCTCACAACCCTCAATGGGCAAGTAATGCAAGCCCTTTTGGGACACTTCTTTCCGAGAAAAGACGTCGTTGGTCACTATTCGCAAGCCAATAAATGGTCATTGATGGGAACAACCATGTTAACGGGGATGATTTCTAACGTGGTGCAACCCGTGCTTGTGACTATAACAGAAGATGCTGACCGCCAGGTGCGCGTGTTCCGCAAAATGTTGCGCTTCACTTCCTTTTTGGCCTTCCCCGCGCTTTGGGGATTAGGAGTCATTGCTCCAGAGTTTATCCCCCTTGCCATAGGAGAAAAGTGGATGCCTTGTGTGCCATTGCTCCAAATACTTTGTTTCGCCGCGCCTTTCCTTCCCTTGGGACAACTTTTTGCTCAAATGCTGATTAGCAAGGGGAGATCTACGCGTTATTTAGGGATTACAAGCACTTTCTTGCTCTTGCAATTAAGCGTTGTCGTTATGCTCCACCCCTATGGAGTTGGCCGCATGCTTTATGCCGTTGCTACGCTCAACATAACGTGGTTGCTGGTGTGGTGGAGTGGGGTAAGAGGGCTGATTCGCCTTCCCCTTACGAAGGTGTTACTCGATGTGTTCCCCTTCTTTGGATTGTCATTAGTGACAACACTTTCCGCCCATTTTGTAGGCAACTTTGTGCCCGACATGTTACTCCGCTTGGTGGTTAAAATAGCAGTGGCAGGGGCGCATTATTGGTTGTGGATGCACTTGTTGAAACCCGTGGTATATCAAGAGTGCTTGGCGTTCCTCCTGAAGAAGATTACAAAGAAATAAAACAAACATGATGCGCCATTTGATGCGCATGAAACTCCATAAATACGACTATGTCAGATTGGAAATCCCGTTTGGGAGTGGTATATTCCACAAATCCCGACTTTCAATTCACTACGGAAGATGACGTTGCTGAAGAACAGGAAACGCTTCCCGCTTCGCAACAAAAATTACGCGTTCGCATGGAGCGCGCAGGCAGAAAGGGCAAAACAGTTACCCTTGTCACAGGATTCATAGGCACTGATGACGACTTAAAGCAGTTGGGCAAACTCCTAAAAACGAAATTATCAACCGGGGGCACCGCAAAAGATGGCGAAATCGTCATTCAGGGCGACGTGCGTCAATCGTTGGTGGAATTATTACGTAAGGAGGGATATACGCAAACCAAGTAATTGTGTCTGCTGTTCCAAATAAGAGTGCTTGAAAATCAGATGTTTGCCATTGCATCTCAAGTTCCCTTTTCTATATCTTAAAAAGTTCTTCCTATATCTTAAAGAGTTTTTCCTAAGTCTCAAAGTATTTTTCGTAAGTCTCAAATACTTTCAACAAAGTCACTTATAGTTTTTCCTAAATCTCAAACAAATTTGCTTCTTTCTGAGTTAATAACGCCTTAATCACTCTAACGCCCACGGATGTCACGCCTATTCCTTTCCCGCTCAGAGAAGCGAGGTCTTCTCGTACTCTTGTTGCTGCTACTTTGTGTGAGCGGAGGCATTCTTTATGTGAGAAATTCACGAGGAGTAGGGGAAGAGGCAAGTCTGTCGCCCTCGGATTCAGTAAAGTTTGAAGCGTTTAAGGCAGAAACAAAAGCGAGGGAGGCAAAGCGTAAATCAGGCGCACCCATTTCGGTGGAGACATTTCCCTTCAACCCCAATACGGCGGATAGCACAACGCTCTTGCGCTTGGGATTGAAACCTTGGCAAATCAAGAATTTGATGGCGTATCGCCGTGCCGGAGGGCGTTGGAAAGATGCGGATGATTTTAAGCGCCTTTACGGACTTACGGAGGAGGAATATCAACGTTTGCGCCCTTACATCCAAATTCCAAGGCCTGCAAAGCGTGATTATTACACGTCCAACGACCGTGCGCGTCAAGACTCGTTATATCGGAAGAAATCTGAGAAATTTGAGCACGTCACAGTGCTTAATTTGAATGAAGTAGATACGTTGACATTGCGCAAAATCCCTAGTGTCGGCCCTTATTATTCACGTGCCATCGTGCGTTATCGCGAACGCCTTGGAGGTTTCGTTTCTACGTCACAATTAAGTGAGATAGAGGGACTTCCGGAACGTATAGAAGAATGGTTTAAAGTGGAAGAAAATCCAGCGATACGCACCCTTCCCATCAATAAAAGCGACTTCAAAACCCTCGTGCGCCATCCTTATTTGAGTTATGAGCAAGTAAAGGTGATTATGACCCACATCCGCAAATACGGACCTCTAACCTCATGGACCGATTTGCAACTCTATCCCGAGTTTACGCCTCAAGATTTTGAGCGTTTGGCGCCCTATTTTGTGTTTGAGTAACCCTACCTACCGCCCTCTTCACTCCCTTATTACCATAAGCATGTTGCTTCCCCGCCTCATAGTTTGTTTTGTTGTCGGCATAGTGTGTGCTGACCTTGCTTTTGAGGTGATTGCAGAGGGGAGTATTGCGTTGTTTATGAGTGCACTATGCGCCTTCCTTTTGTCTGTAATTCTACGGCAAGGAAGGCGCATGTTTTGTGCTTTTATGGCATTGGCATTCTTTTTGTTGGGGGCTACTTTGTTGGTAAACGAACGTGCGCAGATGCAAGTGGAATGGAGTGGGGAGCGAATGGCTTATTGTGCCAAGAACGTTACGGAAATTCGTGAGAAAGAGATGCATTTTCAGGTAACGGCAACGATTGATAATCAACGTGTGCGACTCACCTTGCAAAAGGACTCCCTTTCGTTTACGCCTATCTTCGGAGGCACGCTCTTCATTTACTCCCGCTTGCAACCGCCTCACAATTTTGAGGAAGCAGGTACGTTTGACTATGCCCGCTATCTCATGCGACAAGGCATTTCTGGGACGGGGTATTGCAGAAGTGGCGATTGGCGCATGGCGGGTGAAACAGATTCTAAGTCAATTGCGACTTACCTCACCGACATTCGCAATGGGTTGACACAACGTTTGGAGCGCCACTTAGAGGGTCAGTCCCTGGAAGTGGTGAGTGCCATGACGTTAGGAAACAAGCAGATGCTGTCTCAAGAAACCCGCCGTTTGTACTCCGAAACAGGCGCCAGCCATGTCCTCGCACTCTCGGGTTTGCATCTCGGCATCCTTTTCCGCATTTTCCTCTTTAAGACCGTCTATCTCGGTAATCAGCTCGCTTTGACGCTTGCGCACCTCCCGAAGCG
>CALCUV010000043.1 GCA_937906765.1 uncultured Prevotella sp. | reverse complement strand
CGATACGAGCTGAACGGTTAGGATCATACTCGATTGTCTTAACCACTGCGGGTACACCATCCTTCTCACGCTTGAAATCGATGAAACGGAACTTTCTCTTGTGACCGCCGCCGAGGTAACGCATTGTCATCTTACCTACGTTGTTGCGACCACCAGTTGCCTTCTTACCGCAAACGAGAGATTTTTCTGGTACGGATGCAGTAATTTCTTCGAACGTACCAATAACCTTGTGTCTCTGCCCTGGTGTTGTGGGCTTAAATTTACGTACTGCCATTTCTTATTAAATATTGCTATAGAAGTCAATTGTTTCGCCCTCCTTAAGAGTTACGAGAGCCTTCTTGAAAGCATTTGTACGACCCTGAATCAAGCCTGCCTTTGTGTAGCGTGACTTATTCTTACCAGCGTAGATCATTGTGTTTACTGATACTACGTTTACACCGTACAAAGCTTCTACTTCCGCCTTAATCTGAAGCTTGTTAGCTTCGGGGCGCACGATGAAGCCAAACTGATTCTGCTTCTCCGTGATTCCTGTCATCTTTTCAGTGACGAGGGGCTTTACGATATATGCCATAATCTATTTAGCCTCAAAATTACTTTGTTAAACCTGCTTCGATATTTGCAAGCGCGCTTTCAGTTACTACCAATACGCCAGCGTTAAGTACGCCGTAAGTGTTGATGTCTGAAGCAACGGCAACCTGAGTCTTCTGAAGGTTACGTGCTGACAAATATACGTTTTTATTAATTTCTGAAGTAATCAAAAGCACCTTTTTTTCAGATACCTTAAGATTATTCATCAATTCTACGAATGCCTTAGTCTTGGGAGCTTCGAAAGTGAAGTCTTCAACCACTACGATTGCATTTTCCTGAGCCTTGTAAGAGAGAGCGCTACGACGAGCGAGCTGCTTAACCTTCTTATTGAGCTTGAAATCATAGTTACGGGGCTTAGGACCAAACACGCGAGCACCACCTACGAGCAAGGGTGAGTTGATATCACCACGGCGTGCACCGCCACCGCCCTTCTGACGACCGAGCTTACGAGTAGAACCGCTGAGTTCACTTCTTTCCTTTGACTTAGCTGTACCCTGGCGCTGAGCAGCGAGGTACTGCTTCACGTCGAGATAGATGACGTGATCGTTGGGAGTGATACCAAATACTGAGTCGTTGAGCACAACCTTCTTGCCGGTATCTTCACCCTTAATATTCAATACACTGATTTCCATTACTTTTCAACGATTACGATTGAACCTTTGCAACCCGCAACTGAACCCTTAATGAGAAGGAGATTGTGTTCGGGAATTACCTTTAACACTTGCAAGTTTTGTGTAGTTACGCGATCGCCGCCCATCTGGCCGCCCATGCGCATACCCTTGAACACCTTAGCGGGGTATGAACAAGCACCGATAGAACCCGGCTTGCGTGCGCGGTCGTCCTGACCGTGTGTTGACTGACCAACACCACCAAAACCGTGGCGCTTCATTACACCCTGGAAACCCTTACCCTTAGATGTACCCACTACGTTTACGTAAGCAGCATCGTTGAAGAGTTCAACTGTGAGTGTGTCACCCAAGTTAAATTCCTGGTCAAAACCCTTGAACTCGGCCAAGTGACGCTTGGGGGTAACACCTGCCTTTTGGAAGTGGCCCTTGAGAGCAGCAGAAGTATTCTTCTCCTTTGCTTCTTGGAAACCTACCTGAACAGCTGCATAGCCATCCTTTTCGACAGTCTTAATCTGAGTTACCACACAAGGACCTACTTCGATAACAGTGCATGGCACATTCTTGCCCTCGGCACTGAACACGGATGTCATTCCGATTTTCTTTCCTAATAATCCTGGCATTTCAGTTTTACTATTAATAAATGATATGTTTTTGAATTTTGTTGTTTCGTAGCCCATTTCTGGGGCGAAGTCCTGCGCAACGCAGGGTGATTACTATGTATAAAAAAGCAGGTTTCAAGCGTTTCCTACTTTTTGCGAGTGCAAATTTACGAACCTTTTACGGTTACACCAAGAAAATCAGTGCTTTTCTTAATAATTATTTTCACTACACTTATTTTTGTTATTTTCACTTTTCAAAATTCAACCATAAATATTTTACTTAATGTAATTATTCCTATTTTTTTACCTAAAAATAAGGAGGCGGAATTTATTTTTCACCACTCATTATATAATATAAGGGCAAAAAAGGGGGTAAATATCCCTTACAACCGCCTCCAAAACTCCTCCGAAATTAAGTCTCAAAGAATTTTTCTTAAGTCTCAAAGAATTTTCACTAACTCACTTTTAATTTTCCCTAAATGAGATGTAAGAATATGGATATGCTTTTTCATACGCCCCACCCCACTATTTGCGCCCCATCTACCACTAAGAAATCAGTTCATATTCCCATTCAAGGGGAAATTAGTTATAGAAAATTTGATTTCTGTTATACATATTTCATTTTAAAACTTTAATTTTGCAGTATCTCACAAAAATGCGCTTCCAAGAGTTGGAATTGTGATTGCCACGCTGGGTAATGCGATTACCAAGTAGTGAAAACGGATTTTCCACGACGGGTTGAGAAGCGCAAGTTATTATTTAGCGCACCCTTAGGTGCTTTCTTACTACAAATGAATACGACAAAAGGACAGAGAGGTGGCAAACGCGAAGGTGCAGGCCGACCGAAAGGGGCGAGCAAACTCTATGCGTTTCGCGCGAATAAGGATTTGGCACACTTTATTGACACGCAGGAGAATAAAACGCAGTTTATCAAAGACTGCATCCTTTCTTACATGGAAAAGGGAGAGCATGCACAGCCCTCCCCTGAGATGCCGTCAAATTTTGGTGAAATTATTCCTGCCAGTCGTCTCAAACCGCTTTCACTCCCCTTCTTTGACATCAAGGTGGTTGCGGGTTTCCCAATTCCACTTACCACTGATGAGATGGCACAAGACATAGAGTTGCTCCAAATGCTCTGCCCCAACCCAGACGCTTCCTATTTGATTCGCGTGTCGGGCAATTCGATGATTGAGGCGGACATCTATGACGGCGACATTTTGATTGTCGATAAAAGCAATCGCTCGCCCTCGGAGCGACAAGCCGCCATGTGCGAACTCAATGGGGAGTACACCATTAAACATGTTGTCAAGGACGGCGAGGGCCTGTGGTTGGTGCCGGCTAATCCTGATTATCCTAGAATTAAGATTGAGGAGGGCGACGAATTTAGTGTGTGGGGAGTCGTTACTTATGTTATTCACAAACCGCGATGGTAGCACTGATTGATTGCAATAACTTCTTCTGCTCCGTAGAACGCGTCTTTTGCGCAGGTTTACGGAACAAACCCGTATGCGTTGCGGGTTCGAACGACGGCATTATCGTTGCGCTCTCCCAAGAAGCCAAAGCATTGGGATTGAAACGCGGTGACCCTGTGTTTAAGGTAAAGGATGTTATACGCAGGAATGACGTAAAGATTTTTTCCACCAACATGACGCTCTACGCGGCTATGTCAAAACGCATTACGAATATCCTCAGAAACGCAGTTCAACACGTAGAGAACTACAGCATTGACGAAAGTTTCTGTTATTTAGACGGGTATGAAAAGATGGGCAATATTGAGGACTACATGCGAGACATCGTGCATCGCATTGCACTCTTCACCGACATTCCTGTTAGCGTAGGCATTGCTCCGAGCAAAACGCTTGCAAAGGTGGGTAGCAAATTTGCAAAGAAGTACAAGGGTTATCGCTCCGTCTGCCTTATTGACAACGAAGAGAAGCGCCGGAAGGCCCTCACGCTCTTCGAACTTGCTGACGTGTGGGGCATCGGCCGCCAAACGCTTCAAAAACTCAACAACTACGGAGTATTCACCACAATCGATTTTGCCGACAAAACGGAAGAGTGGGTAAAAAGGCGGTTCAACCTTCCCGTGGTGCAAACATGGAGGGAACTGAACGGCATTCCCTGTATTGACACGCAAGAAAAACCGCAAAAACAGAGCATCTGCACCAGTCGTAGTTTCGGGGAGATGGTCACATCCTTTGACGCCTTAAAATCTTCCGTCATAACCTTTGCCTCCAGTTGCGCCAACAAACTCAGAGGTCAACATTCCTTTGCGAAAGCCGTGACGGTGTTTGTCACCACCAACCGATTCCGCCAGGATTTGCCACAACATTCTGACGCCTACACGCAACTTTTTCCCGTTCCCACCTCCGACACTTTAGAAATCGTCAATGCCGCAGTAACCGCCCTTCAACAAATCTACAAAGAGGGGTTTCACTACAAGAAATCGGGCATCATCCTCAGCGAAATTTCACAGACGGAACACGTGCAGCAGTTCCTTTTTGACAACATCCCCAACCGCCCTGAGAGAAGGGAACTCATGAAAGCCATTGACACCATCAACCAAAACTATGGCGCCAACAAAATCTACATTGGTGCGGGCGGAGGAAGCGCACCGACGTGGCAGAATAAGAGCGAGAACAGAAGCCGCAACTATCTCACCGACCTCAACGGCATCCTGACCGTAAATATATAGTGACACCCCCAACAAAACGAGTGACCATTTCCGTTTGTCTTACGAAAATGGTCACTCATTATATTTTATATATACTCTATAACTACAAAGTCTTGCGTCTCCGAGGTCAAGCAGCCACGCCTATCTACCCGCTCATTCACAACCCAAAGTATGCCTTGCGCATCACAAAGGAGGAGGGTGGCAAGTTTCTCTAACCTATTGCGCTTTCGGTTGGTAAGGTAATCGGAAAGGAGTTGTGTGCCCTTCATTCCGTAAGGAGCAAAGCGGTCGCCTTCTTGAGGGGAGCGCACAAACAGAGGAAGCGTGATTTTTGCAAGGTCAAGACACGCCACTTGGTGCGACTTGGGAATCTCGGTGAGTTCAGTTCTTCTACACTTGCGAATCTTAAGCAAGACTCCGTTTGGAAGGACAATTTCTCCCTCACAAATGGGAATTTCAAAGCGTTCTATAAATGGCGGACGTTTACCAACAAGGAGTTCCTTTCGGTCTCTCACACACAGATATTCGGCAGATTCATACACCGCCCCTACTCTTTCGGAACATGCCGAGGCAATTTGCCGGCATTGTGCGGAAGTAAAACCATAGGGGGCAAGAAAGTCGAACACGAGGGTTTGAGGGGCGAATGACGTTTGTAGTTCTGCAAGCGACAGACGGTCAGTTGCGTCCTTTTTTTTCTTCTCTGCAAGAATTGCTTCCACCTCTTTCAGGTGCTTCATTGTTTCCGAAAGGGTATGCTCTATCGAAGGATTCAACTCACGTAAGAGTGGCAAAAGTTCGTGTCGAATCTTATTGCGCTTATAAATAGTTTGGGCATTCGTAGAGTCCGTTTGAAATGCTTGTCCTTCGGCAGTTAAGAAGATTTCAATCTCTTTGCGCGTCACGTCAAGCAGTGGGCGGATGACATATCCGTTCTTCGAGCGCATACCACAGAGTCCTTTGAGTCCCGAACCGCGGATTAGATTAAGCAATAAGGTTTCTACGTTGTCGTCTCGGTGATGCGCGACGGCAATAGTATCGGCACCGAGTTGTTGGCGGAGTTTCTCAAAAAAATCATAGCGCAATTCGCGCGCCGCCATCTCAATGCTGATGCACTGTTGCTTGGCGTAAGCATCGGTATTGAAATGCTCGACGTAAAGCGTCACTCCCCGCTCCTCACAAAGCTGACGCACGAACGCTTCGTCGGCATCTGATTCCTCGCCACGCAGATGAAAATTGCAATGCGCCGCAACAAGGGGTTGCCCCAAGCGTAACAATCCCAAGAGTAAGGCAACAGAGTCGGCACCGCCGGAAAGTGCGACGATGGACAAGTGACCTAAGGGCGTTTGTAGGAGGGAGGATTTTAGGGATTTGAGAAACATTCGGAAGAGCGAGTAGTTAGGAGTGAGTAGTTAGGAGATACCGTGCGGTGTATTTCTTGCACCCCCTCACCACTTCGTGGTCCCCTCCCCCTATAAACAGGGGGAGAGCGCCGTCCGGATTAAATATCCCGCATGGTAGTTGTACTCTGTACTCTGTTAGTTGTACTCTAAAATCAGGTAGTTGTACTCTAAACTCAGATAGTTGTACTCTGTACTCTGTTCTCTGTACTCTAAACTCAGATAGTTGTACT
>CALCUV010000042.1 GCA_937906765.1 uncultured Prevotella sp. | reverse complement strand
GTGGGCAGTATGGATTCACGCTCAATAAGATGCGCAACCTGCTTAAGGTCTCCTTAGTGGTATTGCTGCCCATGGGACTGATTATTATGCAGAAGGAAACGGGGTCTGCGCTGGTTTATGCCGCATTCTTCCTTGTTTTTTATCGTGAGGGAATGCCCGGCGCCTTTCTCTTTACGGCCTTTGCCGCAGTTGTGTATTTCGTAGTCGGAATCCGTTTTGCCGAAGTCCCCTTGGAGGGCACGCTTTCTACGGTTGGCGATTTCTCCGTGATGACAATGATATGGTTGTTTACTTTCGGGATGATTCACGTCTTTTGTAAACAAACGATTCATGCTTGGCGCATCTTCTGGATGGGCATAGCGGGAGTAGGGGGTGCCTTGTTGTTCTCGCTCGTAGTGGTTCCCATCAATGTGTCATGGGCATTCCTGACGGTGTTTCTCGTAGCTGTCTGCTACCTCTGCTATCACGCCTTGCGCGAGCGCCTCATGTCCTATTTTTACATTTCGCTCTTTGCGCTGGGGTCGCTTGCCTTTCTCTATTCTTCCAACTTTGTGCTCAATAACCTTCAACCTCACCAAAAGATTCGTGTGCAAGTGTTGCTTGGCGTAGTGACGGACAATGCTGGGGCTGGATATAATGTCAATCAAAGTATGATTGCCATCGGGTCGGGGGGATTAGAAGGAAAAGGGTTTATGAACGGCACGCAAACCAAACTTAAATACGTGCCCGAGCAAGATACAGACTTCATCTTCTGTACCGTTGGCGAAGAGCAAGGGTTTATCGGTTCCTCAGCCGTCTTGCTCCTTTTCTTGGCACTCATTTTGCGTCTGCTCTATTTGGCAGAACGCCAGACGCACACCTTTGCGCGTGTCTATGGTTATTGCGTGCTTTGCATCTTGCTCTTTCATGTCTTCATCAATGTCGGCATGGTCATCGGACTCACTCCCGTAATTGGCATCCCACTCCCCTTCTTCAGTTACGGAGGTTCATCACTTTGGGGATTCACCATCTTGCTTTTCATCTTCCTCCGCATAGACAACCAACGCAAGATAAGGCGCGAATTTGTATAACTCACCATGTAAATTTGTGATGGTGCAAGCGTGGGCGAGTTTGTTACATCAGGGCAGTGGAGTGGGGCATTGTTTTTCTGACATAAGAACAAAAGTACATGAGGAATGGTTAACGAATAACTTTTAGTTCTTCTGTTCTTCGGTCAGAAACGCCCTCTCAAAACAACGTCTTAAATCGTACATTTTGTTTGGGTACTTACGAATCACAATTTGAGATAGAATTTTTCTAAAGTAAGAAATAATTTCCCGATTGAAACTCAGAGGCACCGGTGGCGCAGATTTTATCGCCATTAGCAAACTAAAATCAGGAAAAAACAGGAAGAAAAATCCCTCGTAAAGTGACAAAAACGTGACTTTATACCATTGATTTAGCCTCTTAACAGAAACTTTTCAGCAAAACCCTTTGCTATTTCAGAAAAAGTGCCTACCTTTGCACTCGCAATTCAGAAAGGTGCCATAGCTCAGTTGGTAGAGCTAAGGACTGAAAATCCTTGTGTCCCCGGTTCGATTCCTGGTGGC
>CALCUV010000041.1 GCA_937906765.1 uncultured Prevotella sp. | reverse complement strand
CCTCTGTCCTTACTTCGTGCGTCGGTTCCCCCTATAAACAGGGGGAGAGCGCCATGCGGAAAGTTTTTTCAACCTTACAACCTCAAACCTATGTTCCTCCACACCCTCAAAATCTCCCTCCGCAATCTGCTGAAATACAAGTTGCAGAATGCTATTAGTATTCTTGCCCTTGCTGTGGGCATGGTCACGCTGGCGGCTACGCATTTCGTGTTAATGCACTTGGGCAATCCCGCCATTTGTGACGAACCTTACTTTGACCGCACTTACGAAATGTCGTTCGTGGATATTCATCATGAAGACATTGCTCCCAATCCCGAAGATGGGAGTGTTGCTTTCAATACGCGGCAAATCATAATCAAAGAAGATATTCACACGGCGCTGACCTCGGGTGGAGGTATGGTGGGCGTGGAAAAACTGTTCTACGTGGACGACCGGTCTGGCTCGGCTCAAATCATAATAGAATTTCCCGACTCTACGGAAAGAACGATGGACTTGACGTTTAGTCTCACGATGCCCGAGTACCTTAACTTCCGCGGAGCGCGTTCGGCACTGACGGGCGAGAAGATTCCTGTGCTGAATAATGACGAAGCGGTATTGAGCGAAACGCTGGCGAAATTCATCTTCGGCGACAAGAATCCTGTGGGCATTAAGATTCACTATGAGTATTTTAATGTTGAGGAAGAGCGCGTAGTTATAGACACCTACACAGTGACTGATGTTGTGAAAACGATGTCCACTAATGACGTTATCGGAAATTGGGCTTTCTTTTGTATGAAAGGTAGTGAGCATAAAGCAGTAGAGCGCTTTTACGCCACGAAATACGAGGTGTTGCTGCAGGAAGGTTACACTGCAAAAGACCTGGAGCAGGCAGCAAACCTCCGCCTGCAACCCTTGGGACTGAAAGCAAAGGTGGAGTCAATGAGCGAGGTGAATAAGCGTCTGAATGGTTCTGTACTGTTAGTGCGCACCATTGTTTACCTCATCAGTTCCATGGTACTGCTTGCCGCCTTAGTGGGTTTCCTCAAGATGCAGTTGCAACTCTTCCAGATGCGACGACGCGAGGTAATGCTCCGCATGGTGCACGGTGCTTCAAAGTGGAGTCTGTATGGACTCTTCCTAACGGAGGTGTCTCTTGTTCTTGCCCTCGCATTGGCAG
>CALCUV010000040.1 GCA_937906765.1 uncultured Prevotella sp. | reverse complement strand
GATATACCGCAACCTTCCCCAGTGGCATATTCCCCTCGAGCTGCGCCGTCGCTACCCTGATCTGCCGCTCCTGTGCGACCCCAGCCACATCGGAGGCAAACGCGAACTCATCGCACCACTCTGCCAACAGGCGATGGACCTTGGGTTTGACGGACTGATTGTTGAGACCCACTGCTGCCCCGATTGCGCTTGGAGCGATGCAAGTCAGCAAGTGACGCCCGACGTCTTCAGTTTCATCCTCAACAAACTCGTGGTGCGCGAAGTGGGTGAGACCACCGAAAGCCTCGTTGAATTGCGCCGACAAATTGATGAGTGTGACCACGCACTGATTGAGTTACTCGCAAAACGAATGCGCGTCAGCCGCGAAATAGGTCAGTATAAAAAACAACACGGCATGACCGTGGTGCAAACCAATCGCTATGCCGAAATCCTGGATAAGCGTGGCGCACAAGGAAGTCTCTGTGGCATGGACAGCAGTTTCATGAAACACATTTTCGAAGCCATCCACGAAGAAAGCGTACGCCAACAAGTGGAAGAGATTAATAAATAAATGAGGTTATAAGGTCTTAAGGTCGCTTCGCTTTAAGGTTTTAAGACTATGCAGACTATATTGCGACTTCAAAACCGAAAAAAGTTCTTAACCACAACCCGAATGGCAACCTTAAAACCTTAGAACCTCCAACCTCATAACCTTAACAAATGAAAATCCTTATCCTTGGCGCCGGAAAGATGGGGTCTTTCTTCGTTGACCTTCTGAGTTTCGACCACGAAACTGCGGTTTACGACATCGACCCTCACCGTTTGCGCTTCACCTATAACACCCAGCGCTTCACCACTCTTGAAGAGATTGAGGCCTTCCGCCCTGAGTTGGTCATCAATGCCGTTGCGCTGAAATACACTCTCAGTGTGTTTGACAAGATTCTCCCCCTGTTGCCACAAGATTGCATTCTCTCCGACATTGCTTCGGTGAAAACGGGATTCAAGGAATATTACGAACGCACAGGTCGGCGTTACGTCTCCACCCACCCCATGTTCGGACCCACTTTTGCCAATCTTGGCGCCCTCTCTTCCGAAAATGCGATTATCATTAACGAGGGCGACTACATGGGACGCATTTTCTTCAAAGACCTTTACGGAAAACTCGGTCTCAACGTCTTTGAATACTCCTTTGATGAGCACGATGAAACGATGGCTTACTCCTTGAGCATTCCCTTCGTATCCACCTTCGTCTTTGCTGCCATTATGAAGCACCAAGATGCCCCGGGCACCACATTCAAACGCCACATGCAAATAGCGCGCGGAGTCCTTAGTGAAGACGACTGCCTGCTCCGCGAAATTCTCTTTAACCCCCGCACGGGCGGACAGGTAGAGAAAATTCGCACAGAGTTGAAAGAACTGCTCGAAATCATTGATCAGAAGGATGAAGTGCGCCTCAACGACTACTTACAGAAGATTCGGGCGAACCTAAAATAACCTTCAAAAAACGGAATGAGAAATACCCCTCACAAAGTGAGGAAGAATGCGTCTGAAGTCTAACTTTAGGCAAATTCTTCCTCACTTTGTTTTTGCGATTTCTCATTCGTCTTGAAAAAAGGGGGATTGGTCGAGTAGAAGGTGTAAAGATTAGGTGGTAATAACTGTTTTTACTACCTTTGCATTACAATTAAATTCCCTCATTATGAAGAAACTTTTCCTATCCTTAGTGCTTTCGCTCGTGGCTACTGCCATGGTGGCGCAAAAGTGCGTAATTATGGGCACGGTGAAGAATGCCGAATCGGGCACAGCACTTCCCTATGCCACGGCATCTGTCGTAGAAAATGACAAGGTTATCTCGGCCATGACAAGTAAAACTGACGGGTCGTTTAAGTTTAACGTTAAGAAGACGGGGAAGTTCACGCTCAAGGTAAGTTATATTGGTTACGACACGAAGTCGCAAACCATTAACATTACGGATAAGACCGACACGCTTCGTGTAGGAGTAATTACCCTTACTCCCCGTGAAGACATGCTCGGAACGGCAGTCGTGACGGGAACAGCGGCAAAGGTGGAACAGAAAGAGGATACCACAGTCTTCAATGCCTCAGCCTATCGTGTGCCCGAGGGTTCTACGCTCGAAGCATTGATTAAGCAGCTTCCCGGTGCGGAAATTGATGACAACGGGAAGGTGAAGATTAATGGCAAGGAGGTTACGGAATTCCTCATTAACGGAAAGGATTTCTTTAAAGGCGATACTGATATCGCGATGAAGAATCTCCCCACCAACTTGGTGAGCAAGATTAAGTCGTATCAGAAGAAGAGCGACTACACAGAGATGACTGGCATCGACGATGGCGAAGAAACGAACGTGCTTGACATTTCTACGAAGCGCGAACTCAATCAAACGTGGGTTTCTAATATTGACTTGGCCTACGGTACGAAAGACCGTTACTCAGCAAAGGCATTTGTCAACTACTTTACGGACCACTCACGCATCACTGTCTATGGTTCTGCCAACAATGTGAATGACCGTGGTTACGGAGGTTGGGGCCGTGGCGGCGGAGGCGTAACTGCTTCGAAGGAAGGCGGACTTGACTTCAGTTGGGAGAATGGTAAGGAAAAGAAAGAACCTGGAAGATTGGAAATTGGCGGTAATGCGCGTTACAGTCACCGTACGAGTCATTCGCTTTCTACGAACAGCACGGAAACTTTCTTGACCAACAGCAGCAGTACGCGTTCCTTCTCTAACGGATTTAATCGCAGTCGCAACAGCTCTACAAACTTCAACACGGGTTTCCGACTCCGTTGGGACCCCGACACAATGACGCGCATCATGTTCCGTCCTTCTTATTCGTTCAGCAAAGGTAGGGGCAATTCTTCCAATCGCTCTGCTACGTTTAACGATGATCCTTACGAGGTTGACGGAGGCGCTATCGAGAGTCCGTTAGATAGCATTTCTTTAGAACCTATCGGAACCATCAATCCCGAACTCTTGGCCATCGCGGTCAATCGTCAGCACCGCGAAAATATGAATGACAACAAGAGTCATAACCTTAGCGGTACGTTAAACTTTACGCGTCGTTTCGGAAACGAAGGTCGTAACGTGAACATCCGTTTGAATGCGGGCTATTCAAAGAGCGAGAGCAACAATTACTCACTCAACGAAATCATGTACTTTAAGAATGGTGCAGCAAACGCTACTTCTACATTCTTAAACCAATACACAACGAGCCCCAGCAAGAATTATAACTACAGTGCGCGATTGAGTTACAGCGAACCCTTAGGCAACAACTGGTTTGCGGAAGGTCGTTACGAATATTCGCATCGTTATCAGGATTCTGACCGTTCGCTTTTCAACTTGGAGCAATATGACGAAGGCAATTCGCCTTGGGGCAACTACGGTGAGGCGATTAACATCTTCGGAACTGTGCCTACCGACGCCGACCTCCTCATGAAGGTGCGCGACGATTACAACAGCCAGTATGCCACTTACACTTACAACAACCACAATGTCAATGTGGGTGTGCGCTATAACACCAAGGAAATCCGCTTCAACGCTGGTGTGGACTTAAAACCCCAACACACGAAGATGAAATACACACGCCCCGGACAGATTGACACCGTCGTGACACGCGATGTCTTTAACTGGGCACCCAATGTGCGTCTGCGCTACCGCTTTAACCAAACGACAAACCTCGACATTAACTACCGCAGTTCGTCATCTCAACCCTCGATGACCAACCTGCTTGAAGTGATTGACGACAGTAACCCGCTCTACATTTCAATGGGTAACGCTGGGTTGAAACCCTCTTGGAATCACAACATGAATATTGACTTCCGCACGTATGACACAGAAGCGCAACGCGGTATCTTTGCGGGTGTTCGTGGTAACATGAATCAAAACTCCATTACCAACAAATCAATTTACGACGTTGAGACAGGTCGCAACTTCTCTCGCCCTGAAAACATCAATGGTAACTGGAGCACTAGCGGATATTTCGGTTTCAACACCGCATTAGGCGAAGATAAGTTGTGGAATATCTCTACCAACTCCAACGTAGGGTATAACACGTCAGTAGGTTACATTGGTAATCGCACAACTGGCATTGGCGAACCTCCCGCTGGCGGTCCCGAAGCTCTGAAATTCTATCACGACGTCTTCAACAACATTGAAAGTACAAAGGCTACGACTAACACGCTCAACCTTGGCGAACGTCTCCGCTTTGGATACCGTGCGACCTACTGGGATTTCAGTGTATTCGGAAACGTCAACTATCAGAAGTCAAAATCTGACGTTCAGGATCGCGCAAATCTCGAAACCTGGAACTTTGATTACGGAGCACACCTCAACATCAACTCCGACCTCGGATTGCGTTTCTCAACCGACATTCGCGTAAACTCTCGCCGCGGTTATTCTTCGGCAAACATGAATACCAACGAGGTGCTTTGGAATGCCCAAATCTCTCACTCGTTCCTCAAGGGCAAGGCTGCTACAATCTCTCTCCAATTCTACGATATTCTTCGCGAACAGAGTAGCATTAGTCGCAATATCAATATCATTAGACTCTATATCTAAAATATGATCTCTAACAAAACCTCCTATTATATATGATTCAAATCCATGTG
>CALCUV010000039.1 GCA_937906765.1 uncultured Prevotella sp. | reverse complement strand
CTTCATCAAGTTTCTTGATGCGATAGAAATCAAAGTGGTAAATGAGTTCTCCTGTTTCGTCGGAACGGTATTCGTTGACGATGGCAAAGGTAGGTGAGGTCACGGGTTCGCTAACGCCGAGCGCTTCACAAAGGGCCTTGATGAAGGTTGTCTTACCTGCACCCATCTGTCCGTTAAATGCAAAAACGGTGTCCTCTTGCATGGCAAGGCGGATGAATTCTTCGGCCACCGCACTTATTTCTTCAAGTGAATTTATTTTTAATTCCATAGATAAATTGAGAGGTTTTGAGGTTTTAAGGGGTAAAGGTTTTAAGGGGCTATGCAGAACGAATAACTCGATCAGGTATTGTGAGGTCTTTATCTTAGAATATTGTAACGTATCCTTAAACTTTACAATCTTCCACCTTATAACCTTAACCTAACTGGGAAATTTTGCGAGGTTTTCCTTAAAACCTTATAACCTTCCACCTTATAACCTTAACCTAATTAATGTTCTTTTTTACGGAAACTGATTTCTTTTATAAAATGTACTGCAAAGGTCGGAATATTTTCCAAAATATGAGGGATTTATGGTGATTAGATTTTCGTAATTTTGCATAAAATTTTGCGAAGATGCTTTACATAAAGAAGGTATTGACATATATGTTCACCCTCATGGGGTGCTTTTTTTTCGCGGCGTGTGACATGATGGATTATCACCCTTATGACACACGCTTTGACGGGAAGCGCGATATTAATGTCACTAACGTCAAGCGCATTAAGGAGTTGACGGAGGGGAAAAAGGATATTTGTTTTGCCGTAATTAGTGACACGCAGCGCTGGTACGACGAGACGCACCGGATAGTGAATCACATTAACAACACTCAGGGAGTTGACTTTGTCATTCACTGTGGCGACTTGACGGATTTTTCATTGACGGATGAATTTGTGTGGATGCGCGACGAATTAGAGGAATTTCGAGTACCCTACGTGGTGGCAATTGGCAATCATGACTGCTTGGGTACGGGGAAGAGCACATTTCGTGAGATGTTTGGCCCATTGGAGTATAGTTTCACGGCAGGTAATACGCACTTTGTGGTTATCAACACCAACGGGCTGGAATTTTCTGACGATGAAGACTTCTTTGGCGTCAAGTTTATGCACCGCGATTTAGGGCAACTCTCTCTGAAGGCGGAGCGCACCGTAGTTGTGATGCACGCACCCATAGGTAGTGACCAATTTCCGAAGGATGAAAGCGAGGATTACCTTGAGATGGTGACGAAATACCCTAACTTGCAGTTTGGATTGTGTGGACACATTCACAGCACGGCAATTCATCACCCCTTTGAGAATCACGTGCCTTATTACCAAACGGCTTGTGCTGAAAAACTCTCTTACCTATTGTTCCACCTTAAAGCTGACGGCACCTATACGTATGAAGAAATATTTGTTTAATGGAGCGGGAGGAGCGCATATAGGAAACAGGCAGCAGACAGAGGCACTTACTGCGGACAGCCTCTCAAAGAATGGCGCGCGTTTCAGTACTTGCTCACGGCTAAGTTTCTTTGTTTTCTTGCTAATTGGGCTTTCACTGTGGTGGCCTTCCCAGATGGTGGCGCAAAAGAAGTCGTTGGGCGAACGCTTGACTCCTAACGTGGCGGTAGTTCAATATGCAGGAAATATAGGAATGTTTTCAGCTGGCGCGGGATGGGAGTATGGCAAGGACAGATGGCTTACGGAAGTGCTCTTAGGATATGTTCCTCACTATCATCGCACACAGAGTTTGAACACACTCACCCTCCGTCAATATTATTCACCTTGGAACATTGCCCTTCCCTTACCTATGCTCAAAAAAGGGCAACTCAAATTAACCCCAATAACGGTTGGAGTGCGCGCTAACATTGTGCTTTTCGACGGAGACTTTTGGACGGAAGAACCTCACTCACATTACGGTGGTTCTTACTATCGCTTTTCCACACGTGTGCGCTTTGCCTTTAGCGCAGGTCACCGATTGACCTACGAATTTCCCGAAGAATGGAAGCGCTGGGGCGAAGGCGTTGAAATGTATTACGAATTTTCGGCAAACGAACTCGGTATTATCTCCGCCATTCCCAATCGCCACATCCACTCTAAGGATATTTTCGCACTGGGAGTAGGAGCGAGATGGAAATTCTGAGGGGAAAGGAGAAAGGAAAAAGGAGGGTTATAATATAGGAGTTGACCCGTAAAGACTATCATACCCCCTCCCCGCCCAAGGCGGTACTCCCCCTATCTTAAGGGGAGAGAAGAGTTTGATACTTCCGTTAAAACAACTCAACAGATGTAAAACAATCTCGCTTTCACTTGGTATAAATAGTGTAGGATTACTCCGCATGGCGCTCTCCCCTTAAGATAGGGGGAGTACCTCCGTAGGAGGGGAGGGGGTATGATGATTCTTCTTATATTTGGTCAACTGCTATATAATTACCAAAAGGAGAAAGGAGAAAGATACGTGCTATAATGTTCCGCACGGTTCTTTCTCCTTTCTCCTTTTTCCTTTCTCCGTTCCCAAGCTTAGTCCCACTTCTGCTTACCCATCAAAATGCGGAGACGATTTTTGATTGCCGAAGTAATGCGCTTGAAATTGCCGTGACGAAGGTTCAGATAAAGTTCCTCGAGCGAGCGACACACCTTAATCCAAGGATGTCCCCAAGCCTGCACTTTGAACACGCGCTTTTTATACTCCACGTCCTCAATCACGTAGCGCGGATGGCGCAACGGAAAGTAAAGATCGTGATGCTTCATATTCATAATGCGGCGATAAGCACGCGGAAGCAGTTCGTTACTGCCCCCCTCAAAGTGGGTGGTTTCGCCCGTTGCGCCTAAATTCTGAATCATATTGACGCGCGGCACGATAGCTAACCCCGATTGGAAGAACATGGCGGCATGGAATATCGTTTCATAATACGCCTTTCCCGTAGAACGGTGGTAATGGCAGAACCGCTCAAAGTCTGCTTGCTGTTTGCGCTCGCGGATTAAATTACGCAGGAGGCGCATGTTGTACTGATCGTCAAGGAAGGTGTAATGTTCATCCCATTTGTCCACCACACGGCGCCACGATGCCCAACCCCAAATGCTGAAGGCTGAGGTAAAGAAGTAATCGTAAGGCATATCGGGCGTCTCTTCATCATAGTTGAGCCCCGCAATCATAGAGATGCGCTCATCGTGCTCATAACGGTCGAGCATCTCCTTACAGAAGCGGAAGAAACTCACACTGGGGATGCTGTCGTCTTCTAAGACCACACACTTGTCAACATGTGAGAAAGCCCACTTCTGCGCACGGAAATTCGAGGGATCACATCCTGCATTCACCTCTTGATAGTTGCGATACACCTCACACTCCCAGTCAATTATTTCCACCACCTTCCTACATGCTTCTATTCCTGGTAAATCTCGCTCATAACGCGGACCGTCTTGATAAAGAAAGAGATGTGAGGGCTGCGCTTTTCTAACTTGCTCAAACACACATTTCAGTTTATCAGGACTATTAAAGAAAAGAATAAGAACGGGAACCATAAGGGGGACGTTTAACGAGGAACGTTGAAAGTTTAAAGTTTAACGAAGTAGGGGAGGTTACTCCCGATTAATTTGAAAGCAGGGTGTAAGATTGTTGTAAGTAAGCCCTGATGCTTTCTGTATGACTTGCGGGCGGAGTATTTAGCGTTGTGCTCACTTTGTCGGTATTGAGGTCATAGACTGTAGAACCTGCGGCGTCGGTCATGACGATGCCTTGACTCCAGGAGTTCATGGCGAAGGGGAGGGTGTAAGTTTCGCTCAAGACATCGCGACTCATGCGGAAATCTTCGTGAGGGATGCCCAACTGTCCGAGCAAAGTGGCAGCAAGGTCACTCTGATTGCACACCACGTCTATGACTTCCGCACCCTTCAGTGCGCCACCCATCATGATGAGTGGGACATGGTTTTTCTCCACTTGCATAACGTCTTCAGTAAGTCCGTGACTATTGCCATGGTCGGGGATGAAAATCACAAGGGAATTGTTCCACGCCTCCGTCTGTTTGAACTTCGTGATGAAATCTCCGATGCAGTGGTCCAAATAAGCAAAAGCATTGGTAACGGGATTGTCTAAAATACGTGTGTAAGGCACTTCCCAAGGTTCATGACTCGACAAGGTGAGCAAGGTCACCATCCAGGGATTCACACTATCCTTTGCGGCAATGTGCTCTAACGTTTTGGCAAAAGCAAATTCGTCATGCACCCCCCACTTTGAGTCATTGCGCTGCTCGC
>CALCUV010000038.1 GCA_937906765.1 uncultured Prevotella sp. | reverse complement strand
TTTTCGCCCTCTTTAATCTCATCCTTTTGCGCCCCCTGCGCTCTTTCCGCCTTTTGGGTAGGAGTGCGCAAGTGGTCTTTCTTCTAGCCATGTGGGCATTTGTGTTTATGGTGGGAGCGCCTCTCTCTTTGTTGCGTGCGGCGGTGATGTTAACGCTTGTGCAACTGGGAGTCTTGTTCCAACGTGGCAGTTTCTCCCTTCACAATCTGTGCATAGCGGCACTCTTGCTCTTGATGTGGTCGCCACAAGCATTGTTTGATGTCGGATTTCAGTTGTCATTTATGGCGGTGTTAGGCATTCTTCTTTTGATACCTCACCTTCCTCGTTGGGAACCTATTCTACTGAGCGACAACCTTCTCTGGCGCCTAAAGATGTGGGGGATAGGGGCGCTTCAAGACCTTTTTCGCGTCAGTCTTTCGGCGCAAATCGGGACCTTGCCTCTTGTGCTTTATTATTTTCACCTCCTCCCCACTAATGCTTTACTCATTTCGCTATGGATAATACCCTTGGCGGGGATTGTGTTAGGCATAGCGCTACTTTTCTTTCTTATGCCGTTTGCAGAGTCTCTTTTGGGGAGCACTCTTAGTAATGTAGTTGGACTTATGAATGCAGGGCTTGAATGCTTCTCCAACCTACCCCTTGCTACGATAGAAATGCCCATCACGCTTCCTACGGCAATCCTCCTCTACCTGCTCCCGCCGTTAATTATATGGGGCATGGGGCATTACAGTAGGCGCATGAAGATGATAGTCGGTATAGGAGTGATAATTGTAAGTATTGGGATTTTAGAAAGTTTAACGATGATGGTTTAACGTTTAACGGTGAAAGGTGAATGTTTAACGGTGAAAGGTGAAAGGTGAACGATGACGTTAAACGGTGAAAGGATTACAATAAGCAAAGTAAAAAGGAGAAAGGAGAAAGTCTGCGAGGCATCAGCGTGCCTGCATCTTTCTCCTTTCTCCTTTTAAATTTCTCCTTTCTCCTTCGCTTATTCTTGGAAGCGTTTAGAAGAGCGGAGCATGTGACGCAATGTTGACGTCAATTCTTGCACTTCCTGAAGTGTGTTGAGGTAAAGCAATGCCACACGAATGTTGGCGTCTTGATGCTGAATCTCATGTTGTAACTTGTGGCGCATATCTGAGATGCGTGCCTTGAGTGCATTTCCTTCCACAATGCCTTCGTCGAAGCGTGAGAACTCTCCTGAAACAATCATACCCTGTACGCGACGGATGTAATTCTCAACGTCTTCGCTCAAGGGGAGTAATTGCTTAACGTAAGCCTCTTCAAGGGGGTTGAAGTTGTTGTCAACGTGTTCCAAAATGGGTTCCGTCATACGCTTCAAACCATAGAGCATTTGCGAAACGTTATTACAATTGAGGTGGAACCAAGTGTTTTTCTCTACCGCCTGTAACTGGCTGATCTTACGCATACCCAGGATTTCCTTGCGCTTATAGCGTTTCCAAAGGGAGCGTGTTTCTTCCAGGCGTGTCTGTGCTTCACGTAAGCGACGCACATCTTCGTTCACCAATCCCGAAATCACCTGTGTGAAAATGCCATGCGCGGCGGTGAGAATCTCATTCTGTGTGTTGGTAACGTGTTGGCGGAGCATGCTCCAGCATTGTTGCTTGTCCTGACAGCGCACCAATTGACGGAAGAGTGTATCCACGTTTTCGCTCTCTTGCTGTTTCTGCTTAAACTTACGGTTGTTGTTGATAAGCACAAAGGCTATCACGCCCACAACACACACCATGGCGATAATGCCACCGAAATAGTTCAAACTTGCAATAGCAAGACTGAGCAGGAATGCCGCACCCGCCGTAATAAACCAACCTCCGACAACTGTAATTACGCCTGTAATGCGATAAACTGCCGTTTCGCGTCCCCAAGCTCTGTCTGCAAGGCTCGTACCCATCGCAACCATGAAGGCTACGTAAGTTGTAGAGAGGGGCAACTGAAGCGAAGTACCAATCACAATCAACAAACCTGCCAACACGAGGTTAACGCTGGCACGCACAAGGTCGAACGCCATGCCTTCGTCTAAGATGGCCTCTTCGGTGTTAAAGCGACTGTTGATCCAAGTAGTTACTTTCTTGGGCACATAATTGCTAATGAATGCCGTAGAAGTAAGAACGCTACGTACGGTTTTACGAGCTAATTTTGAACTTGAGAAAACCTCTTCTCCATCGTCTTGGCGGCTAAGGTTGTTAGTGTTTTCAATAACCTTGCGTGCCTTTTTTGACGTCATAATAGCGATGGTCATAATCATCCCTGCTCCAACCAAGAACCAAGGTTTTGCGCCAACGAAGAAGCCTTGTGTTGACGGACCTTGGAGTGCTTCCATGCCAAATGTTGAAGGATCGGGATAACCTGCATCTGACCACATCAAGACAGATTCTAATCCCGCCAAGGGCACACCAATAAAGTTCACCAAGTCATTACCCGCAAATGCCATTGCAAGGGCGAAGGTGCCGAAAAGCACAATCACCTTGAAGATATTGACCCTCAAAAGGTGGAGGATTTCAACTAACACGGTGAAGACAACGAAACACACGCCCAGAATTACCAATTTGTGTTCGTCCATATAGGCGGGTGTCCACTCGGGATTGATAGAAATCAGCAACGTTGAGTTTTTCAATCCGCTCACCAAGAGGAAATAGACAATTGATGTGATACTCGCACCGCCAAATACGGCAATGCCCCATTTCAAATTCTTCTTATAGTTGAACGTAAACACAACGCGCGAAATCCACATCACCACCAAACCCACGACAAAGGCAATCGCCACGCTCAAGAAGATGCTGATAATCACCGTCAAGGCTTTGTCTGTGTTGATTAAGTCGCCGTAGGCCATGCCACTGCCCACGATTTTCGTCAGTGCCAGTGCTGTTGTGGCGCCAAAGAGTCCGAACACCATCGATACGGTAGTTGATGTGGGCAAACCGAGAGTGTTGAAAATGTCCATCAGAATGACGTCCGTGGCAGATACTGCCAGGAACACGCACATCACGTCTTCCAGCACATAATGTTGCGGTTGCATAATCCCATGTCGGGCTATGTCCATCATCCCGCTCGAAGTCGTAGCGCCCACAAAGATACCCACGGCCGCCACGAGCAGTGCCGTCTTAAACTTTGCCACTCTTGCGCCAACGGCAGGGCTCATAAAGTTCACAGCATCGTTTGCAACCCCAATCGAGAGGTCAAACGTTGCCAACAAGAAGAGGAATGCGAGGATTCCAAAATAGAAAAATTGATCCATAACGTATGGAGGGTTAAAAATTAATTCCAAGGACTGCAAATATAAGGGAAAAATTCGGATTGATTAAATAAATTTTAACAAAACCACCTTACACGTGCGCTTTTCAATGCCTTTCAAGTGTTAGAAATAGCAAAACGCAGGGTTCATTGTGGCTCTTTTGAACGCTTGAAAGATAGCGACGGGATTTTGATTCACCAAATGCTGTAAAAAGGTAAGTTGCAGGTTGAATATGAAAGGTTTAGAACATACAGTCTAAATAATATCATAATGAGCAAGTTAGTTAGATGAAAAACTAAGTGGCTAATAGAAAAAACAAAGTTACTTTTAGTTTTTCCTAAGTCTCAAATAGTTTTTCCTAAGTTACTTTTAGTTTTCGTTGTTTGAGGGAGGGTGTTCATTATAAGCAAATGCGTGGTGTTTGTTAGGGATTTTTCCTCGGATTTAAGTATTCTCTATATCCTTCTTCCGTTGCTGTTTACTTATGTATCTTGCTTAGCAGGTCGCGCGTAAAAAATGGTGAGATGAAGGACTTAATACACAATATTTATAACATACGCGTGTAGAATCGGAAAGGTTTTTGTAACTTTGCCCAGAAACTTGAATGATTTGAATATGAAGAAATTTACGCTTTCTCTTTTCCTCACGCTTCTCGTTGCGCAATTTGCTTTTGCAACGTCTCCGCTTCGTCGTGCGTATGTGTATAAACAGAGCAATGGTGAGCGACTTGTTGTCACGAAACACGGTGATGGCAATTTTGTGATGTACACGCTTGAAAACGGTGTGCCATTGTTGGCGAATGACAAGGGCGACCTTTGCTACGTTGTGGCTGATGGTGGTCGCGCCGTGGCTTCGGAAACGTTGGCTTCTGCAGACGTGGTGCTCCCACGCACACGTTTCATGACCTCTGCCTCAGAAGTGGCAGATTTGTTGATGGCAACGTATGGCGAACCCACACAAAAGCAGGCGCGTGGCGCTTCTGCCGTTAATGCTGACGGACTGGGCACGCTGGGAGTGTCGGCGCAGGGCAGTGTGAAGTCGGTTGGTGCGCCCACAATTCCAGTGATTATGGTGGAATTCACGGATATGAAGTTTGATGCGGGCACAACTCCCGAAAAACTCACACGCCTGTTCAACGAAGAGGGATATGCGGACGAACCCATGACAAAGGGCAGCGTCAAGGACTTCTACACGGCGCAATCTTACGGACTTTTCACTCCTTCGTTTGATATTGTGGCGAAGGTAGAAATGGATAATGGTTATGCTTACTATGGTAAGAACTCGGCAAACGGAAGTATTGACGACAATCGCCGAGAGTTGGTCAAGCAGGCCGTTCAGAAGGCACAGGAGGCGGGAGTTGACTTCGGGCGTTATGCTACGGATGGCGAAGTACCCTTGGTGAGCATTTACTATGCGGGACCTGGCGAACACTCAGCCTTTGAGGAAGGATGTGAAGATTACCTTTGGGCGCATTATGCAACGTTGAGCAACACAACTTTGGGCGGTGTGAAATTCAAGTCATACTTTGTGGGCAACGAAATCTTCCAAAATTATAAGCTCGATGAGGAAGGAAACTATGTGGTTACAGAAAGAAACATTGACGGTATAGGTATTTTCTGCCATGAGTTTAGCCATGCGCTCGGACTTCCTGACTTTTATTACACGGGTTCGGACAACCGTCTTTATGAAGAACTCTTGACCATGGACTTTTGGTCTATCATGGACTATGGACAGTATGCCTATGATGGTTATGCTCCTGTGTCTTACACGGCTTACGAACGCAGTTTCTTGGGTTGGTTAAAGTTGACGGAACTTACGGAAGAGATGCGTGGCGAAGTGACGCTCTGTGGCATTGATTCGGTTGGGGTGGCGCCCCAGGCGTATATCCTTCGTAATCCTCTGAGTAATACGGAGTATTACATCCTTGAAAACCGCCAAAAGTCAACTTGGCATCCCGCTTTCTTGGGAACTGGCATGTTGGTGCTCCATGTGGATTACAACGCTTCGGCATGGTCGGGCAATACGCCCAATAATGTGGAGGGGCATCCGCGAATGACTTACGTGCCTGCGGATAATGTGAAGCAGAGCAACAGTACGAAGAATGGATGGAACGACTATAAGGGCGACCTTTACCCAGGCATTGCTCAAAACTTCAATCTGACTTCAACCTCTGTGCCCGCAACGACGCTTTATGTGGGAGGTATGTTGGAAAAACCCATTTATGACATTTCGGAAGCGAATGGCGTGGTGACCTTCTATTACCTTCAGGATAAGGAAACTACTGCGATTTCAGCGCCTCAGTTGGATGTTTTGAAGGGACAGAGCATTTATGATTTGAGTGGGCGTAAGGTTGGTGCGCCACTTCCGAAGGGAAGCATCTACGTGAAGGACGGACACAAGATAGTGACGCAATAAGCGCAACATACTACACATAATTAAAACGGAGAAAGGAGAAAGAGTTGGCGTAATACAAATGCGCTCGCTTCTTTCTCCTTTCTTTTGCTTAAGGTAGAGACTAAATAACTTAAAATATACAACCTACTTTTTGTTAAACTCTTAAAAAAGGTTAACTTTGCAAGGTTTATCAATTTTCTAAACGTATTCAGCCGTGGCAAACTTTCAACTTCATTCGAAATACCAACCTATGGGCGACCAACCCGAGGCAATCCGTCAACTCACAGAGGGATTGCGCAATGGGGTAGAGGCGCAGACATTGTTGGGTGTGACAGGGTCGGGAAAAACCTTCACGATTGCCAACGTGATTGCGCAAATGAACAAACCCGTCTTGGTGTTGAGTCATAACAAAACGCTTGCGGCGCAATTGTATGCCGAATTTAAGGGTTTCTTTCCCAATAATGCGGTGGAATATTACGTAAGTTATTACGATTATTACCAACCCGAGGCATATATTGCGGCTTCGGATACCTATATTGAGAAGGATTTGGCGATTAATGAGGATATTGATAAGTTGCGATTGGCGGCTACTTCTTCGTTGCTCTCAGGGCGTAATGACGTAATCGTTGTTTCGTCCGTCTCTTGCATTTATGGTATGGGCAATCCCGCTGCTTTTTACGAAAATGTGATTGAGTTGCAGGTGGGTATGGTGCTTGCGCCCGAGGTTTTGCTACGTCGCTTGATTGATGCGCTTTACACACGCAACGATGTGGCGCCCCAGGCAGGGAATTTCCGAGTGAAGGGCGACACGGTGGATATCTATTTGGCGTATGCCGATGAGATGATTCGCGTAACCTTTTGGGATAATGAGATTGACAGTATTGAGCAAGTGTGTGCTACTTCTGGGGTGCGCATGGCGACATTTAAGGAATACAAAATCTATCCTGCCAACCTCTTTCTCACCTCAAAGGAGACGCAAGAAATGGCTATCCGAAAAATTCAAGATGACCTCTTGGTGCGCCTTGACGAACTGCGCGAAGTGGGTAAGGAATTGGAGGCAAAACGACTGGAAGAGCGCGTGACGTATGACATTGAGATGATTCGTGAATTGGGACATTGCAGTGGGATTGAGAACTACTCGCGCTACTTTGATGGTCGCGAACCCGGCACTCGCCCTTATTGCTTGCTGGATTTCTTTCCCGAAGATTTCTTAATCGTTATTGACGAAAGCCATGTGAGTGTGCCCCAAATCTCTGCCATGTATGGAGGCGACCGTTCCCGAAAAACGGCACTCGTTGAGTATGGTTTCCGCCTTCCTGCCGCTTTAGACAATCGCCCTTTGCGATTTGATGAATTTCAAGAGTTGGCGAAGCAAGTGATTTACATTAGTGCTACGCCCGCTAAGTATGAGTTGGAGCAGAGTCAGGGTATTGTCGTTGACCAAGTGATTCGCCCTACAGGACTTCTCGACCCGCCGATTGAAATTCGCCCTAACGACTGCCCCGTTGACAATCTGATGGAGGAAATTCAGATTTGCATGGAGCGCGATGAGCGTGTGTTGGTCACCACTTTGACAAAGAAAATGGCGGAAGAACTTTCGGAATATCTGCTTGACCATGGAGTGCGCACAGCGTATATTCATAGTGATGTCGAAACGCTGGAGCGTGTGCAGATTATGGAAGATTTGCGTCGCGGAATCTATCAAGTGTTGGTGGGAGTCAATCTCTTGCGCGAGGGGTTGGACCTTCCGGAAGTGGCACTCGTTGCCATTTTAGACGCTGATAAAGAAGGATTCCTGCGTGACACTCGCAGTTTGACGCAAACGGCAGGGCGTGCGGCGCGAAACGTAAATGGGCGCGTCATTATGTATGCCGATAAGATTACTCCCTCAATGCAACAAACCATTGATGAGACGGAGCGTCGCCGTATGAAGCAGATTCGCTACAACACGGAGCATGGCATTACGCCAAAGCCAATCGTGAAGGACTTTAATACAACGGAACTCTCGGCGCTCAATAAGAATGCCGTTGAGCGTAAGGCGGAAAAGAATTCTTATGCACAAAAGACGGTGATTGAGCAAGCTGCGGAATCCGCCGTGACTTATGGCAAGAAGGCGGGCGAAACGCGTGAACAGCGTATCGATCGTTTGCGCAAGCAAATGAAAGATGCGGCTGCGAAGTTTGATTTTATTTTGGCGGCTCAGTTGCGTGATGAACTTTTAACCCTTGAAGCGGAATGAAACAATTCTTAAAAAACTGGACACTTCCCGTGGCGATGGTGGTGGGTGCCTTGACGTATTTCATATTAGCAAATGTACCCATCTTTACTCCCATTAAACCCTTTATATTAAGCGTAGTAGAGGAACTCCAACCTATCTTAATTTTCACGTTACTCTTCGTGTCGTTTTGCAAAATCGATCCGCGAAAAATGCGTTTCTGTAAGTGGCACCTGTGGGCATTGTTGATTCAAGCGATTCTCTTCCTGGCATGCGTAGGTTTCTGTGCTTTGTTCCCAGAATCGCTTTGGCGAGTGGTTGTTGAGGGAGCGATGCTCTGCTTTATCGCACCGACGGCAATAGCAGCCGTAGTTGTGACCTCAAAACTCGGAGCGCGCCCCGAAAGTTTGGCCGCCTACATCGTGCTTGCCAATTTGCAAACGGCGATTCTTGTTCCAGCGGCGGTGCCTCTGATTTTCCCCGAACACGAAGGCACGTTCATCAGTTCCTTTCTGCTCATCATGAGTCGCGTGTTCCCCTTATTGCTTTGCCCATTTATCTGCGCCGTTGTGGCACGTAAGTTTTTCCGCAAATGGGTGGACCTCATGAATGCGCAAAAAGACCTTTCCTTCTATCTTTGGGCCTTTGCGCTTGCTTTGGCTATTGGAATCTCCACACGAAGTCTTGTCAATAGCACCGTGCCCCTTTTCTTCCAAGTTTCAATTGCCATCGTGTCGCTCCTTTGTTGTGTGCTTCAATTCACGATAGGAAGAATGTTAGGTCGCCGTTATGATGATGAAATTTGTTGCGGTCAGGGCATGGGGCAGAAAAACACCATCTTCGCCATTTGGTTAGGCTACACCTTCCTTACCCCAGTAAGTTCCA
>CALCUV010000037.1 GCA_937906765.1 uncultured Prevotella sp. | reverse complement strand
TTGAAGGCGCTTACTCATGGTGGAGTTACCGCTTCCATGCTCGCGAAAAGAACGTAGGGTGGCGCATTGATTACTTCCTCGCTTCCGAACGCCTTCGCCCGCAACTCACGGGGGCAAAAATACATGCCGACGTCTTCGGTTCGGACCACTGCCCCGTGGAAGTGTGTATCGAAGGATTGCAGTAAACACCCGCATTCTCCCGCTTCGGAAACTCAGGCGAAAAACAAAATCAGAATTACGAGAAATTCTCTCTGAAAGAATTTTTCTTAAGTCTCAAACAATTTTTCCTAAGTAAGTAATAGTTTCGCGCCTAAAATAGTTTTAAAGAATTAACCATAAAACAAACGCTGCTGACAAGCATAAACCCCTTGTCGTCAGTGTTCTAAAATGATATAAAAGTTATGTCAGAAAACATTCAACCCATGAAAGTGAAATACGTCGTTGAACGTCAGTCATGGTTCCGCGGTTTCTTTCAAGCATTACTCGCCGTGTGTGTCGGTGGATTGGTTTCCATCGCCTTCTCAGTAATGATTTTCTTCTTCGTTCTCGGTGTGGTGGTCTCAGCAGGCGAAGCCCCCGCCGTAATTACCGACCACAGTGTGCTCTGCATCAATCTTGACGCAACCGTTGAAGAACGCGCCGAAGACAATCCCTTTGCCGAACTTTTTGGAGGCGACTATGCAGCATCGCAAGGTTTGGACGACATCCTTCTTGCCATTCGTGAAGCCAAGACTAATCCTAAAATTGAGGGGATTTACCTCAAGGGCGGTGTGTTGAGCACAGAATCGGCAACGATTCAGGAAATCCGCAAGGAGTTGTTAGACTTTAAGACCAGCGGAAAGTTTATTCTTGCATATTCCGATATATATTCTCAGGGAGGGTATTACTTGGCATCCGTTGCCGATAAGATTATGATGAATCCCTCGGGAATGTTGGAATGGAAGGGACTTGCGTCTCAACCCATCTTCTACAAGGAATTGCTCGAAAAACTTGGCGTTGACATGCAGGTATTCCGCGTGGGAACTTATAAAAGTGCGGTTGAACCCTTTATTTGCACAGAAATGAGCGATGCTAACCGTGCGCAGGTTCAGTCATTTGTAAATGACATTTGGAGCAACTTCTGCGCCGACGTGTCTGCTTCGCGCAACATTCCTGTTGACTCGCTCAATGCTTTTGCAGACAATTATATGTTCTTCAACGAAGCACAGGCCATTGTTGATTATGGATTTGTTGACACATTAGTTTATGTAGATGGTGCGCGTGATGTGCTTCGCAATCATTTGGGTGGTGTGAAGGCTAACTTAGTTACGCCCAAAGAATTGGCAAGCACTGTGGTGCCCGAAACGAGTGCGAATGAAATCGCTGTGTATTATGCTTACGGCGAAATCGTAGATGAAAAGACTTCTGGTCTTACTGGTGGTGGCGCAGAGATAGTTGGTGGCAAGATTGTGGATGACCTTGACAAATTAATGAATGATGACAAGGTGAAAGCCGTAGTGCTCCGCGTGAATTCCCCTGGTGGTAGCGCTTCTGCAAGTGAACACATGTGGAAAGCCATTGATTTGTTGAAGGCCAAGAAACCCGTTGTCGTTTCTATGGGTGACTATGCAGCTTCGGGCGGTTATTACATGTCTTGTAACGCAAACCGCATCTTTGCTCAGCCAACTACGCTCACGGGTTCAATAGGTATTTTCGGCATGGTGCCTAACTTCTCAGGTTTGCTTACTGAAAAACTCGGTCTTCACTTCGATGTGGTGAAAACTAACGAATCTGCTGACTTCGGTGCGTTTGGTCGTGGCTTTAATGCTAAGGAAACCGCAGCGATGCAGGCATATATCGAACGCGGTTACGACCTCTTCCTCACACGTGTGGCAAATGGTCGCGGCATGACCAAGGAGGCGGTGAACGAAATTGCACAGGGTCGCGTGTGGACCGGACAACAGGCGTTGGAAATCGGACTCGTTGACCAGTTGGGTTCTCTTGAAGATGCCATTGCGTATGCTGCAGAATTGGCAGAAACACCTGATTATACCGTAGGCAATTATCCTGCAAAGGAACCCTTTATGGCACAACTCATGGACGCAACTAAGGAAAATTATTTGGAACGTGAGTTGCGCACACTCTTAGGCGAACATTACAGAAGCTTGAACGTGTTGAAGCAAATCGAGAGTGGCACTTACCTTCAGGCACGTATGCCCTACGATCCCAATGTGCGTTAATCGTTCAAGGTAAATTCAGCGTTTTGAATGTATAACCTGATAATGTCAATTCGTAACTTCTTGTTTGACAAGGGGTGGGGATTGAAACAACAGGCATTTGACGTGCCCCTTATCTCAGTGGGTAACCTCTCGATGGGAGGTACGGGGAAAACTCCCCATACCGAATTTCTCGTAAAGTTACTCCAGCAGGCGGGTAAGGATGTTGCCGTGTTGAGTCGCGGATATGGTCGCGCGACAAAGGGATTTCGCCTTGCCACAGACACTTCTACGGCAAGCGAAATCGGAGACGAACCGCGCCAAATCAAGCAAAAGTTTCCCCAATGCACAGTTGCCGTGTGCGAAAAGCGTGTCGTTGGGATGCAACATTTGATTGCTGAGCGCCAAGTGGCGGGTAAAAGTATGGATAACTGGGTTGTTGTGCTCGATGACGCATTCCAACACCGCTATATCAAACCCGGTTTCAGCATTCTCTTGACGGATTACGCCCGACCTTATTATGCCGACCGCGTTTTGCCCTGGGGCAAACTCCGCGAAAGCGCAGAAGGAGCACAACGTGCCGATGTTATCATCGTAACGAAGTGTCCGAAAAATCTTACTCCCACAGTTGCTGAACAGATACGCACAAAGTTGGCACCGCTTCCCTCGCAGGAGGTTTTCTTCACCTGTTTCGATTACGGAAGTCCCTATTGCGCCGCCGATGCTCACTGTTCACCGTGCGGAATTAAGGAAGCGGAACTCCCCGAAAACGCATTGGTGCTCACAGGTATTGCAAAGCCGCAACCGCTTTACGCATATTTGGAGGCACATGGCGTAGAAATCAAGCAACTCGCCTTTCCCGACCATCATGCTTTCACTCCGAGCGATGTATCACGCATTAACGCAGCATTTGCTGCCCTTCCCGAAGGAAGTAAAGTCATTACGACGGAGAAAGATGCCGTGCGCTTACGCCTACTTCCCACACTCAGCGAGTCGGTAAAGCAACAGTTGCTCGTACAACCCATTGAAGTGAAATTCCTTTTCGGACAAACCGAAAAATTCAATACTAAAATTCACGATTATGTTGACGCAAATTAATGAAACTGCGCAGTGGTTGCAAGAACATACCACTTCGCGACCCACAACTGCCGTAGTGCTTGGCACAGGTTTGGGACGCTTGGCGGCAGAAATACAAGTAATTGATGAATTTCCCTATAGCGTCATTCCGCATTTCCCCCTTTCAACAGTAGAAGGGCATAGCGGAAAACTCATCTTTGGTCTGCTCGGCGGAAAAGAGGTTTTGGCGATGCAAGGTCGCTTCCATTTCTACGAAGGTTACGACATGAAGCAGGTAACATTCCCTGTGCGTGTCATGTATGCCCTTGGCATTAAGAATCTCTTTGTTTCAAATGCCGCTGGAGGTATGAATCCCGCCTTTGAAATAGGAGACCTCATGCTTATTACGGACCATATCAATTTCTTCCCTGAACATCCCCTTCGTGGAAAGAACTTCCCCACCGGTCCTCGTTTCCCTGACATGTCAGAAGCTTACGACCGCGAATACCTGACTCTTGCGCGTGAAATTGCTCAAGAAAAGGGCATTAAAACAGTAGAGGGCGTTTACGTAGGGACTCAAGGACCGACGTTTGAAACTCCCGCAGAATACAAGATGTATCGCATTATGGGTGGCGATGCAGTAGGTATGTCAACCGTGCCTGAAGTAATCGTTGCGCGTCATTGTGGAATTCGTGTTTTCGGTATTTCTATCATCACCGACTTGGGTGTAGAAGGAAAAATAGTAGAGGTGAGTCACGAAGAGGTACAGAAGGCCGCAAATGCCGTACAACCCTTGATGGCTGACATATTCAGAGCGCTCATTCAGCGTATTGCATAACGCTCCGAATGAAGCACTCTCCGCTATAGATGTACTAGATGTTCTGGGAAGTCTATACTGAACATGCTTATAACAACAACATTAAATATACTATGGCAAAAGGAAAAGTAGATGCCCTGCTTGGCATCGTTTTTGGTGACGAAGGTAAAGGTAAAGTAGTAGATTACTTCACACCGCAGTACGATGTGATCGCACGCTTTGCGGGTGGTCCTAACGCAGGTCACACCATTATTTTTGAAGGTAAGAAGTTCGTGCTTCGTTCTATCCCTTCAGGAATTTTTGATGAGGGTAAGATTAACATCATTGGTAACGGTTGCGTCATTGCTCCCGACCTTTTCATGGCAGAAGCTCGCGAACTTGAAGCTGCTGGTTACACACTTACCGATCGTCTCCACATCAGCCGTCGTGCACACCTTATTCTCCCCACTCACCGCGTACTTGACCGCGCTTATGAAGCAGCAAAGGGCAAGGCTAAGGTAGGTACAACGGGTAAAGGTATTGGCCCCACGTACTCAGATAAGGCTGCGCGCGTAGGTCTCCGTGTTGGTGACATCCTTGAGAATTTCGAAGCAAAGTATCAGGCACTCAAGGCTCGCCACGAGCAGATTCTCCGCGACCTCAACTTCACTGATTACGACATCACTGAGGAAGAACAGAAGTGGATGGAGGGTGTAGAATACATGCGTAAGTTCCCCCTTCGCGAAACTGAAATTGACATCAATAACTACCTCGCTGAAGGCAAAACCGTACTTGCTGAAGGCGCACAGGGTTCGTTGCTTGACATCGACCACGGCACTTATCCCTTCGTATCTTCAAGTTCAACAACCAGCGGTGGCGTTTGCACAGGTCTCGGTGTTGCTCCCAACAAAATTGACCGCATCTTCGGTATCTTCAAAGCCTATTCTACACGCGTAGGTTCAGGTCCCTTCCCCGTAGAACTCTTCGACGAAACTGGTGACCTCATCCGCCACATCGGTAATGAGTATGGTGCCGTAACAGGTCGCAACCGCCGTTGCGGATGGGTGGACCTCGTGGCCCTCAAATACGCTATCATGATTAACGGTGTAACAGACCTCGTAATGATGAAGGGTGACGTGCTCGATGGTTTCGATACCATCAAGGTATGTGTGGCTTATGAAAAAGACGGTGAGCGTACGACAACAATGCCTTACGACACCGAAGGTTGGACTGCCGTTTACGAAGAAGTTCCTGGTTGGAAGACTCCCCTCTCTGACCTCCGCAAGGAAGAAGATTTCCCCGAAGCGTTCAAGAGTTACATTGCTTATCTTGAAAAAGAACTTGCAACTCCCATCAAGATTGTCAGCGTGAGTCCTGACCGTGATGCAACAATCGTTCGTTTCTAATTCGTGCACATGATATCACAAGAAAGTGGAGATATGCCTCAGTGAGGGCGTATCTCCACTTTCTTGATTTATAGGGTATTTGTTAAAGGCATTACGAAGTCACTAATTGCCCTCCTTAAATCTTAAATTCGGCGCACAAAGAGTAAGATTCGGCGCCCTATTTAAGGTTTTGTTTTTACGAATCGTTAGTCCCTCTCAAAACTTACGTCTAAGCGCTATCGCCTGAACTATTCCGCGCGTACCTAAATAGGCAAGAAATGCCACCCAAAGTGCCATGTTTCCCCATAGGTGAGAAGTAAGGAGATGGAGCGCAAAGAAGATGACGGTTGCAACTATTAAGGCGCGCAACATGCCCGACGTGAAACTCATTCCGATAAAGATACCGTCGAAAAGGAAGGCGGGAAAACTCACTAAGGGAATCAGGGCGACGAGGGGGAGGAAATCCGTGGCGCAACGAACAACTTCGGGCGTATCTGTGAGTAGTTCAAGAATCGGTGTCCCTAAACCATAATACACCATAGCAGTTACGAGCGCCATGCTTCCTCCCCAAACGAAGAGGCGACGGGTGATTTTTCGGAATGCGTCTCTGTTGTTCGCTCCAAAGGCCTTTCCGCAGAGCGCTTCTCCTGCGTAAGCAAAACCGTCCATAAAATAACTGAACAGCAAGAAAAATTGCATCAGCAGTGCATTAGACGCAAGGATGAGGTCGCCTTGGCGCGTGCCGACAAAGGTGAAGTAACTTGTGACGGCAAGTAAGCAGAGGGTGCGCAGAAATATGTCGCGGTTCATGCGCAGAAAGGTGGTGTCGAGCAAACTGCTCTTGCCGAGCGCCGTGCGTAAGTCCTTAACCCTTGGAAGTGGGCGGAAGCGCAGGATGAGACTTAGGGCGAGTAGCAAACCTATGTACTGTGCAATTAAGGTTCCCAGCGCAACGCCTTCGATACTCCATCCCAACCCGAAGACAAAGATGCAACTCAAGAGGATATTCATGAGGTTTTGCACAACGGCGATAAGGAGCGGAAACGTAGCATTCTGCATGCCGATAAACCACCCATTTATACTGCTGAGGCACAACACGGCGGGTGATCCCCAAATCAGGATGCGGAAGTAAGTTGCCGCAAGCGCTTGTACTTCCTTCGTGCCTTCTGCAAAATAAAGCACGGCGTTTAAAAGGGGCACTTGAAGCAACAACAGGATTGCTGCAATGAGTAATGCCCAGGTGAGCGAGCGTGTAAGTATAGCAAAACAGCGCTCCCGACTTCCTTCGCCGACGGCTTGTGCCGTAAGTCCGCCAGTTGACATTCTAAGGAATCCAAATCCCCAATATGCCATGCTCATAAGAGTAGTGCCGAGCGCAATAGCGCCAATGTATGCCGCGCTTCCGAGATGCCCAACGATGGCGGTATCAACCAATCCCAAAAGGGGGACAGTAACGTTGGTGAGAATGCTGGGTAGGGCAATCTTGAGGATAGATTTGTTCATTTTCTAAAGCGATAGTTGCGGTTAAATCACATACGCCACTTCCTTAAAGGCAAACTTGCGTAGCGCTCCCTCACGGGTTTCAATCACTAAGCGACCTGTGACTTCTACATCCACAATCCGCCCCTCGAAAGTGCCGGTTTCATCGCGGAATTTCGCCCATTCGCCATGGCGATAGAGACGTTGGCAGTAGGCAGTGTGGATGGCGGTGAAATCCTGTTGTTCCAAACGTTGGTAGTAGGCTTGGAAGCGTTGAAGAAAGTCTTTCAATAGCGCTTCACGGTCGGTTTCTCGCTCCAGAATCTGAAAGAGCGAAACGGGATTGGGAGCATCGCTAAGGAAAGTCTGTTGGTTGACGTTCACACCGATACCTACGATGGTCTTTGACAGCGTTGCGCCCAGCAAGGTGTGCTCCAAGAGCATGCCGCTCACCTTGCGGTCGCCATAATATATATCATTGGGCCATTTAATCGTGAATCCGTCGGCAAAGGTATTCAATGTTTCCACCAAGGCTAAGGCACAGATTTCAGAGAGATAGAATTGTTTCTGCGGATGTAGGAATGTGGGGCGCAGGAGTAAACCTAAAAGCAAATTCTTCCCCGCTTCGCTCTCCCAGGACGTACCTTTCTGCCCGCGTCCTGCCGTTTGGTAGTCCGCAGTAGCCACAATAAAAGAATCCTCGCACGCCGAGAGTTCCGGACGTGCGAGGTATTGCATGGTAGAATTTACGGTATCAAGATGGATACGGAGCATGGTTTGAAAGGAGAAAGGAGAAAGGAGAAAGGAGAAATACATTGATGTAGCTTTCTCACTATTCACCATAGACCTTTCTGCGTTTACCGTTAATCGTTAATCTTTCAACTTTCAACTTTTTACTTAACTCAACCCAATAATTTCGCCATTCACGTAGTCAATGCGGTTTGCTTGAGGAGACTTAGGCAGACCGGGCATACGGATAATGTCACCCGCAAGCGCCACAATCATTTCGGCACCAGCGTTTAAGACTACGTCGCGAATCTGAATCGCAAAACCATCAGCAGCGCCGTACTTCGTTTGGTCGGCAGAGAATGAGAATTGCGTCTTTGCGATACAAACGGGGAAGGAAGCCATTCCGTGTTGTTCTGCCAACTTAATGCGGTTCAACGCAGGCGTTGCGAAGCTTACAGAAGCCGCACCGTAGATTTCACGACACACCTTTTCAATCTTTGTCTTGATGTCGTCTTCATTGCTATAGATGAGCTGGAGGGGCTTTGAGGGATTCTTCTCAATCGTATCCACTACGAGGTTTGGCATTTCCACTGCGCCGCTACCACCTTTGGCAAAGGCATTGTTAATAACGAAAGGCGCCTGAAGGGTTTCCTCACAGTGCTGCTTAAGCAACGCCATTTCTTCATCAGTATCCGTAGCGAAGCGATTGAATACCACGAGGACAGTCTGACCAAACTTACGGAGGTTACGCACGTGCTTGTCGAGGTTTGCAAGACCGGTGCGGATACCTTCAAGATTGGGTTCCTTAATCTGATCTAAGGCACCGCCACCGTGCATCTTCAAGCCCTGAGCCGTAGCAACGATAACGGTGAGGTCGGGTTGGAGACCGCTCTTACGGCAAAGGATGTCGTAGAACTTTTCTGCGCCGAGGTCGGCACCGAAACCGGCTTCCGTAATCGTGTAATCCGAATGCGAGAGCGCCATACGGGTTGCGAAGATTGAGTTACAACCATGGGCGATGTTCGCAAACGGACCCCCGTGTACGAATGCCGGAGTGTTTTCGGTAGTCTGTACGAGGTTTGGAGAAAGTG
>CALCUV010000036.1 GCA_937906765.1 uncultured Prevotella sp. | reverse complement strand
GGCATTGTCGACGAGGGGGGTGAGCTTCTTGCCCGATTCATCGCAGGGGGTAGTGACGGGAGGAACGCCTGCCGCGGAATATACGTTCATGAAGTACTTGAAATTCTTAGAGAACGTTGCCGCATTGGTGCCTACAGCGGTGGAGAGCTTTGTGGTCTTTCCCTTCTTATCTGTAGCATAAACGGCGCGTCGCAAGGGACTTTCTTGGCATGAAGCGTAGTAACACTTGCCCGTGGTGGGGTTGTAACCGTAGAAGGCAGTGACGTCGAAATTGCCACTGGTCACTTGGCGCATGAGTTGACCGTTGAGATTGTAGAGGTAGATGTGGCGGAAGTTGCTACGGTCAGAAACCATAGCGAAACCGCCGTCAAAGAACTTCAGGGCGGCGTAGGCGTCTTCCTTAATGTACTTACCCTCAGCATTTGCTTCCTGAAGCGCGAGTTTGCACACCGTAGAGCGAGGATTGGCCATGTAGATGTTCATCACGCTTTGATGGCGGTTAAGCGTTACGATGGCCAACTTTTCAGGGTCGCTTGTAAACTTGATGCGGGGGATATACCCATCCTTTTCCAAGGGGAGTTGCATTTCGTTGATACGGCGACTTTGGATGTCGAAGGTCAACACCTTGACGTCGGCATTTTGCGCTCCAGCAACGGGGTATTTGTAGGCATAGGCGCCGGGGTAGTCCGTGTTTTGCGTGAGCGCAGGAGCTGCGCCTTGATACATAGTCATGCTATAGACGGGCACCTTGCTCTCATCGTAGCGTACCCATGCAAGCATCTTGCTATCAGCTGAGAAGTCGAACGAGCGGTTGGTTGAAAATTCTTCTTCATTCACCCAGTCGGGGATACCGTTGAGCACTTCGTTGAACTTACCGTCCTTCGTAATCTGACTTTCAGAGTTTCCGAAGAGCAACTTGACGAGGAAGAGGTTGTTGTCACGCACGAATGCAATGAGATTACCGTCGGGCGAGAAGAGGGGTACTTGTTGAGGACCGCCGTCGGAGAGCGCTTCGAAGGTTTTGTTTTCAACGCTATAGATATAATGCACCGCCGTGTAAGAGTGGCGATAGATAGACTTGGTCTGTGTGCGCAGGAGGATGCGGCTTTCGTCGGGCGACATGGTGTAACCGTCAATGGCTTGTAACTTCACGGGACCGCGCGCTTGGTCAACGTCGAAGACGACGCCCACTTCCTTGCCTGTCTTAAACGAGCGACGGATGATGCGCTTGTGATCGGGCGAAAGTTGCGTATAAGTCTCGCCATCGTTCATGGGGTTAACGCCATAGATGTATTGTGGAGAATAGACTCCGTTGGTGATGTCTCGAAGGTTGAGCGTTTCTGACGATTCCGCCGTAGCGCTTGCACATGTGAGCATCATCAACGCCGAGATAAAGAATGACTTGATTTTCATAGTGAGGTATGGAATGAATAGTAGGGGTTATCGAATAAACAGGAGCTCACGATATTTTGGGAGGGTCCACATGTCGTCTTCAACGATGAGTTCGAGTTCGTCAATGTGCTGACGAATGCTTTGTGGACCGTCAATATAGGGCGCCACTTCGTCGTGGTAGGCAATGGCCCTCTCACGAACGTCTGTAATGCGATTGATGCGTTTGCGCGTCTCAATCATTTCGTTCACCTTGGTCACAATCATGTGGGCGTGATGGTTGATCTTCTCTACCAATCCCACGTTGTAGGCGGTGAGTTCCGTAGCCTTTTCGGTGGGGAAGCAACTTTGAATTTTGAGAATATTATCGACGAGCACGCTTTGATACTTGGTAGCCACGGGAATGATGTGGTTCATACAGATGTCACCCAATACACGTGATTCAATCTGCACTTTTTTGAAGTAAGTTTCCCACTTGATTTCGTTTCTCGCCACCAATTCTGCTTTCGTCATGACATTCATGCGTTCAAACATCTTCACCGAGGTGGGATCCAGGTATCTGTCATAAACAAGTGGCGTTGAACCTTCGCAATCTAATCCGCGATTGGCTGCTTCTTTTCTCCAATCATCTGAATAACCATTTCCGTCAAAGTGGATGGGGCGACACACTTTTATATCCTCACGCAATACCTGCAAAATGGCGCTCACTTTATCTTCACCATTGTTTAATCGCTCAGTTACACGTTCATTAAATTCAGTGAGTGCTTCAGCAACGGCCGCGTTAAGGGCAATCATCGTACTTGCAGGATTAGCGCTGGAACCTGTGGCGCGGAATTCAAAGCGATTGCCTGTAAAGGCAAAGGGAGACGTGCGGTTGCGGTCGGTATCGTCAACGCTGAGTTCGGGAATCTGAGGCACGTCAAGGCGTACGGCATGTTTGCCCTCCATTTGGAAGAGTTCGTCATTCGTAGCATGCTCAATCTTATCCAGAAGTTCCGAAATCTGTGAACCCAAGAAACTTGAAATAATCGCAGGAGGGGCTTCGCAAGCTCCAAGGCGGGGAGCATTGGTGGCGCTCATAATAGAAGCCTTCAGCACACCGTTGTGGCGGTATACTCCCAAAAGAGTTTCTACGACAAAGGTAATAAAACGAAGGTTGTCCTCAGGCGTCTTACCTGGAGCGTGAAGAAGGATGCCATTGTCCGTTACGAGCGACCAATTGTTGTGCTTACCGCTACCATTGATTCCCGCAAAGGGCTTTTCGTGAAGCAAGCATCTGAAACCGTGCTTGCGTGCCACCTTGCGCATGAGCGACATGAGCAACATATTGTGGTCAATGGCTAAATTGCATTCCTCATAGATGGGTGCTAATTCAAATTGATTGGGTGCCGCTTCATTATGGCGCGTTTTACAGGGTATGCCGAGTTCTAATGCTTGCACTTCTAGGTCTTTCATGAACTCTGCTACACGTTCGGGGATGGCGCCAAAATAGTGGTCATCCATCTGTTGATTCTTCGAACTTTCATGCCCCATGAGTGTACGTCCTGTTAATAACAAGTCGGGACGAGCTGCATAAAGTCCTTCATCCACTAAGAAATATTCCTGTTCCCATCCAAGATTTGTAGTTACACTTTCAACCTCGGGATTAAACAATTTTGCTACACTTGTTGCTGCTTTATCAACGGCAGCAAGCGCTTTCTTAAGAGGTGCTTTATAGTCAAGTGATTCTCCCGTGTAAGAAATAAAGACGGTTGGAATCATCAATGTGTCGCCCACAATAAAGACGGGTGAAGCGGGGTCCCAAGCGGAATAACCACGTGCTTCGAAGGTGGAGCGCATACCACCGTTGGGGAATGAAGATGCGTCGGGTTCCTGTTGCACCAAGAGTTTGCCTGAGAAGTTTTCAATCATTCCTCCCTTGCCATCGTGCTCCACGAAAGCGTCATGCTTCTCGGCGGTGCCCTCGGTGAGGGGTTGGAACCAGTGGGTAATGTGTGTTGCTCCCATCTCCATGGCCCAGCGCTTCATACCCTTAGCTATGGCATCAGCGGTGTCCATGTCTAATGTAGTGCCACCAGCAATTACCTCTTGAAGTTTTTCATATACCTCCACGGGGAGATATTTCCACATCTTCTTTTGGTTGAAGACATATTTGGCAAAGTATTCCGAAGGGCGCTTTTCAGGCGCCGCCACTTCGAGGGGGTGCTTCTTAAAAGCCTCTTCTACAACCTTAAATCGGAGTGACATAATGTAATCAAGTTATTTGTAATTATTTGAATTGGTCAAATGAAATTGTTTTCAGATGCAAATTTACACTAAAAATCTATTGTTCTTTTGCCTGAAAACCGAAAAGTTACCTCATTTTCGAGTATTATAGCAAATTATTGCTAAACATTTCCTTTACAAAGTGGTGGGAGATAGGTTCAAGGAAGTCTGAAGGACCCTTTGCAAAGGTACGCTCAACTCCGCTTCGGTCAACCATGTGGAGAAGGTTGTAATAACTAATGTAAAGTCTGCGCCGTGCACGTGAGATGGCCACATAAAGTTTTCTTGCATCTTCGCGCTGTTCTTCGTGTGTCTGACTATTGTAAAAGGGGTACACACCTTTTGACACACTACTTAAAATAACGTTATCAAACTCCAATCCCTTCGCCTTGTGTACGGTAGTAACAAACACTTTTTCTCCTCTGCGCCTCATGCATTCACTATCACAGAGGTCAGCCTCCTTAAGTGTGTTGAGTGTTAGCAAGTGGTTCTCTAATTGTTGTAGCAGGTAAGGTGTCTGAGAGGTGTTTAACACGTCATAACGTAAGTAATCGGTAAAGTAATCCAACTTTTCGATGTTCAGATGTAGTTCCTCCACACAATGTTCTATCTCACGAATGAGTTGGGGAGTGGTCGACAACGGTTGCTCTAAAAGCAATGCTTGTGCATGAAAATAGGCGATAGCATAGCGCTCCGTGAGTCGTGAGGCAATGCGTTTTAGTTCAGGAACGGCGAATTTCTCAATCTGTTCTGCAACAAATGGACGTGCCACAGAGTAAGCATGTTTCATCACCTGGAATGTTGCGAAAATATCATCATCCGCCAAGTGAGAATTTTGCCCCTCTAATTGGAGTTCCTCAAGCAGGGTTTTGAGTTTGTGATTATGTACTTTAGGGAATAAAAGGCGTGTTAATTTCAGTGTATCGAAAACACGGTGTGCATATTCCTTAGCTCCCTGCGCCATGGTTAAGGGAAGCGAATGATGAATACCCAATGAGGTGAGGTTACTTTGTAGGATTCGATTGTCATAATTAATATTATGCCCTACGAGCACGCAACCTTCGGCATACGATATGAATTTTCGGAGTCCCTCTTCTCGAGACAAATGCGGGCGATTTTCATATACATCAACTAAAGGATTAGGCAAATCACCCAGCATCTTGGGGATTTCACGTTGGGTTTCTAGAATAACGTCAAAGTCGGAACCTTCCACCTTTTCTCCTTCTCTCACTTTGAATGCTGCTAATTGCACAATGTCATCTTCAAACACGTTTAGTCCCGTTGTTTCTGTGTCGTAAACAACAATAGTTTCTTCCTCAAATGCCTTACAGAAGGCGCTCAGATAGGTTTCGTTGTCGTAGAGCAAAAGGTCGGAAGGAAGTATTTTGAGTTCCTTCAAACGGTTGATAATGGCTCGACTTCGGGCTGCATTGGGTTCTATTTTTAGTGCAGTTAAGAGTCTTGACCATGCCATCATGCTATGTTCGTTGGTGATAACATTTAGATGAGCCATAAGGGTTTTCATTTCGGGTGTTGAAAACATGTCAACACCCGAAATCTTGAAGTGGGGTATGTCAGACATGGAGTCTGCTATAAGGTCTGCATCCTTATTTGTTGGCACAATGATGGCAACCGTTTCATCTTGATTCTTGCATAAATGGGGTAGGAGGAAATGAACTATGTTGTTCACCTCTTCTAAATTGCTTTCTGAGAAACACATGCTGAGGTAATCGGGCGTCACCCCCTCAAGTACACGATGCGTGAGTGGTAATGATTCGCGATTCACGTCTAGATTTGCAACGGCAAAATCATTGTAAACGTCAAGTAAATGGCGTGGTGAACGGAAGTTTTCGGTAAGTTGGAATATGTGACCCTTACATTGTTCCTTCAGTCCTTCAAGCGTTTCTTTCTTAGCACCAAGAAAGGCAAAAATAGCCTGTTGTTCATCACCCAGGTAGAGCATGGAAGCATCGGAAGAGTGTGTGTATAGCAAGTCGATTATTGCTAATTGCATCGGGTTGAGGTCCTGAACCTCATCTATTTGAATCCATTTATATCTCGTGTGTTCAGGTGTATCTCGCAAATAGGCATAGGCATTGATTATAATGTCATCAAAATCAATGAGGTTGTGTTGTTGTTTATAATTTTCGTATTTCCGTGCAAAATCCATAGCCCCGATTATTACGGGATAATGCATTTGTGCTTCATAGGGAAGCAATTCGGGATGCTCATAAATGTCGAGCAAAGATTTTCTCGCGTAGGGCAATTTTGCAAAACCGCAGAGTTCGCGCAATTGTTGTTTATAGGGTAGTGAAGCGGCATGTAACATCAACTCGTTTGGGATATTCAGTCGGAGTTGTTGCATGAAATGCTGATAGTGATGCGCCGCCCTGACGTGTTCAGATGTTGGATTTTGCAGGGTTTTAGCACAAATCGATAGTATGATGTCGTTAGCATCTACTTCGTCCAAAATGTTATAGTCAGCACTTACTAGTCGCTTATTATATAGCAAGTTTGAACAGTAGCGATGTACATTTCCAACAAACAAATTTTCTATGTCATACCCTAATCGTTGTGTGATGCGGTTGCGCATTCCTCGAGCTGCTCGATTCGTAAATGTTAAGCAAAGCATCTCGTCAATTTTCACTCCGAATTCTAAAGCACGAGCAATTCGTTCTGCTAATATATGCGTCTTTCCACATCCTGGGGGTGCTAACACAAGGTTAACGCCTTCTTGCATCTCGATCACCCTTTGTTGTTGTTCGTTATATGTATGGTTCATCCTTATTAATATTTAAACTTTATTACGCTCTCTCCCGAAAATGCTTGGGTATCTTCATCTTTACAAAATTAGATTTATCTGAGCATATAAACTAATGTTAGGTAAACTAATTTCTCCTTAAATAAAATAAACTCAGATATTTATTTTTGTAGTGATAATTACAAGAATCTATACTAAGTTACGCTTTAATTAAAGGTTGAAATTGTTAGATTTTCAAGTATCTGACTGTAAAAAAAGAATTAGCTTTTATCAAGAAATGTTAGGAGAAATTTAAAGTTTTGTGCTGTTTTACAGTTTTACAATTTATGATTTTAATGGTTTAGTAACTCGAAAAATAAATTTTGTGAGTCGCGTACTTTAGGAGGGCGCAAACAAACTAACTCTTAATCAAAATTATCTTACTTTTAATTTAAACTAAGTTACTTTTAATTTAAACTAAATTACTCCTAGTAAATCAAAGAATTAAGTTTGTGTAAGCATCCATAGTTTCAATAGGAGCAAAAATATACAAAAACATTCACATAAAAGAGCATTAGTGAATGGATAAGAACCAACGACCAATGGACTTTATCGCCATCTAGCATTCATTATTTACCATTCACCTATTCTTTCAGCAATAATATTCTAAGTGACCCCAGAGGGATTCTAACCCTCGACCTTCAGAACCGGAATCTGACGCTCTATACAGCTAAGCTATGGGGCCTCATGCGCAAAAGTCTTTGCAAAGTTAACAGAAAAAATGAATATTTGAAGGGTGGGGGAGTTTTAAATGAGGTTTTTTGACTATTTTTGCATTTAAATGTAACTAATCATTAAATGAAGAAAAAAGTTATGAGCGGTGATTCGCAGAAAGTTGCGAAAACTGCATCTCCCGTTAAAACGGAAAAAAAAGGATTCTTCCTTACGCGTATCCCTTATCGCTGGGCGCATGTCGCGATGGTGGTGCTTATTTTTGCTTTTTGCACGGTTGTTTATGGTGACGTTTTTCAGCGTGCTCAACAAGAGTGCTACGTATCAACACAATCGGAGTATATGACCTATGTCATGCGTTTGCCCTTTGGCGAATTTTATTGGGCAATGCGCTTTGCGATGTTGGTGTTCAAGAATGTGTGGTTAGGCGGTGCTTTGTTGACGGTGCTTTTAGTAGGTTCCGCATGTTTGCTCTCCCGTGCAATCGGTTTGTCTCGCCAATGGAAACTATTGTCTTTCCTGCCTGCTTTGTGCGTACTTGCATACTTTGTTTGGCGTGGTGCCCGCGTTTATTTTTTAGACGAGCCCTCGCTTGTTATTGGCTTACCTGTTATCCTCTTCATCGTCGCAGCCTTATGTGCGATAATCATGTCATTTGTTCGTAAGAAGCGAACACTCGCTCAGCAGAAGTATGCGCATTGGGTTAGTCTTGTTTTAGCATTCATTACCGGCGGATTGCTTATTGGAAGCACTTATGTATATCGTCAAAACGATGTACTATGCGCACGTATGCAAAACCGTTTGCTGAAGTCTGATTGGGAAGGCATTATCAATGACGCTTTAAGTGCAGACAGAGGTTCGCGTCCCGTTGCGGCATATTATGCTATTGCTCTCGTTCAACAAAATCAATTATTGGAACGCTTGTTTGACTTTGCTTTTGATTATCCGCAAGATGGTATTGACCTTGGCGAGAAGGGACAATCGGAGGCTGGTCTTTATGAAGCAGATTGTAATTTTTATGCGGGCTTGATTAATAGTTCCTACCGCTCGGCGATGGATCGCCATGTAATGATGGGACCCTCTATTTACGTTTACAAGCGCATGTTGCTTTGTGCTATCATGAACGAAGAAACTGATTTGGCAAAGCGTTATTTAAAGGCTCTTAAAGCAGTACCATTTGAGGGCGATTTTGTTGCACAATGTGAAGAACTCATTCAATTTCCTGAACTTATTGAACAAAATGATGAGTTTAAGAAAGTCAAACAGTTAGCACCACTTGAAACGAATTACGAGCAGCGCTATCGTCGCCCCGTATTCTTAGGTTATAACGTAGGACTCAGTTATGGTTCAGACCAAACGCTTATTACCTCTATAGCATCTACGCTTTACTCAAAGGACCTTAATCGTTTCATTAATATGGCTGTTGTTTTACGACAAAAGACTGGGGGAAAACTTCCCCTTGTTGTGCGTCAAGCCATTATGATATTCTCAATGAAAAACGACGAAGTAAAGAAAGTGTTCCCCGAAGTTTGCAATGACCAAGTGTTGGCATCTAGTTTTCAAGCTTTTGTTAGTCAAGCACGCCCCTTCCTTAAGGACAAGGCAGAATTGCGCAAGCAGTTGAAAGAAAATTGGTTGGGAAGTTATTTTTACTACTACTATTGTGAAAACAACGAACCCTATCAAGTTCGCAAACCCGAGAGTTCAACTGGAGGTGTGAACTAAATAAAAATTCCCCCTCAGACTCATGAAAATTTATGCTGCTAAAGTCAACAATCGACGCCTAAGCCGTTTTTTTACATCGACATACACATATATAATATTATGCCCCTAATTCTATTCATACTCATCTTTCTCGTCTCCTGTGGAGGTATGACGAAAGAAGCGCCTACTTCATTCTCACAATTAACCGAAGAGGCACCTCTCTATCCTGACTATCGTGACGTTGCAATACCCTATAACATAGCCCCGCTCAATGTGATGATAGATACAGATGGCGAAGCATTTGCAGGAACTATTACTTCCGCATCAGGTAAACAAATCGTTGCTCAGGCGGATGAAAATAAATTATTTTATGATGCTGAAGAGTGGCGCGCCTTTCTCGAAGCATCAAAGGGAGAAAGCATTACCGCAAAGATATTCGTGAAGCGCGAGGGAGAATGGCACGCTTTTCAACCCTATGAAATCTATGTAGCTCCCGTGCCTATAGATTCCTTCCTCTCTTATCGTTTAATCGAACCCAGTTATGAACTTTATCGTCAACTCGGGCTTTATCAGAGAAATCTTACTAATTTTGACGAAGAGGCGATTTACGAAAATAATGATGCTTTTTCAGAAGAGGACAACCATTGTGTGAATTGTCATAATTATCAAAACTTTGATGCCACAAACATGCTTTTCCATGTTCGCGCATCCCATGGAGGCACGGTGTTTGTTGCGAATGGCGAGGCAAAAAAGATGAAAATGACAACTGATTCAGTTCTTGCTAATTCAGTTTACCCAACATGGCACCCCTCGCTTCCGCTGGTAGCATTTTCATCCAATCAAACGGGACAAGTGTTTCACTTGATCGACAAGAGCAAGATTGAAGTAATTGACTATGCTAGCGACTTGGTGTTATATGACGTAAATAACAACACCATCTCAAATATCCTTCGCACTAAGGATTATATGGAAACGTTCCCACATTGGTCGTCAGATGGTAAGCGCCTTTTCTTCTGTCGTGCATTTACTCCCGATCTGGCTCTAATGCCTGATAGTGTGCGTTCAGATAGCATTATTCCACGAATAGACAATCTTCATTACGACGTAATGAGCATGGCTTTCGATCCCACAACAAAAACTTTCTCAGAACCCGAATTAGAAGTTGCTTGCGCAGAAAGAGGTCGTAGCGCAGCTGTTCCACGTGTGAGTCCAGATGGTCGTTATTTGCTTTTTACAGAAGGTAAGCGTGGACAATTCCATATATGGCACCCCGAAGCAGACCTTTATGTTAAAGACCTTCAAACAGATAGTGTCCGCCTTCTAAGTAATGCTTCAGGCGAAGGTCCGGATAGTTATCACACATGGAGCAGTAATGGCAGATGGATTGTTGTTGCAACACGACGCGAAGAAGGCAGTTATTCCCGCGTATATATATCTTATTTTGATTCACAAGGAAAAGACTATAAAGCCTTTGTCCTTCCGCAATACGATCCTGAGCATAACTTCTATCGCATGAAGAGTTATAATGTCCCAGAGCTTACGCGAAATGCCGTAAAAACGACTTCTGACCAATTGCGTAAAGTAATATATGCTGATGACATTCAACAAGTTGATTATAAGTAATAGAAAAAAGAGGGTGTGTCAAACAAAATTTGCACACCCTCTTTTAGTATTTTTGCTATGAATTATAAGTTTTCAACTAATTGATGAGGTAATAATTGTCAGTATTGTTGAACTTATAATCTTAGTAATTTTATCTAAACTTGTTAAGCAAGTTCGTTTCTTACAACTTTACCCATTGCCATAACAAAGGTAAGTTCTTGATTCTTGTCAAACATGATGATGTCTGCATCCTTACCAGCTTCAAGTGAACCCTTCTTATCATAGATACCCATGATCTTTGCGGGCGTTTCACTAATCATGCGGCAAGCGTCTTCCATAGGAATGCCCGCTTGTTGAACACATGTACGAACAAGACGGTCCATCGTAGCAATACTACCAGCAAGCGCAGAGCGGTCAGCGAGTTTACAAACACCATCTTCAAGAATTACGCGGGGGTCAAATGCTACGTCAGAATTAGCTGCAGCACATGCCAAAGAGTCAGTAACAAGTGCCGTGCGTTCAACACCCTTAATCTGATAGACCATGCGGAGCATTACAGGAGGTACGTGAATGCCGTCGGCAATCACTTCTACGGTCATATTCTCTTCAGCAAAGATGCTTTCAACCGTTCCTGCTTCCTTAAATTCACGGTTCTTATATACAACAGGCATTGCGTTGTAGAAGTGAGTTGCGTGAGTCATACCCGCTTCATTAGCCGCTTTTACATCAGAGTAAGTTGCCTTTGTATGTGCAATACTAGGAAGAACACCATGTGCTTTACATGCCTTAATGAAATCAATTGAACCTTCGAGTTCAGGAGCGGCGTCCCAACGCTTGAGGCATGATGTAAGACCGAGAATGTGTTCGTACTCTTCCTTAACGGGCGCCTTAATCCATTCAGGAATCTGTGCACCAGCCATCTTCATGTTAAAGTAAGGACCTTCCAGGTGTAACCCCATAATGGGACTATCGGGTTCGGCCATTAACTTTTCAGTAGTCTTCAATGCCGCTTCAATCATTGGAACGGTTGAAGAAGAGAGAGTGGGGTAGATTGCTGTTGTACCATACTGAAGGTGTGCATCAACGGCAACACGGAATGCTTCTTCTGTACCTTCCATAAAGTCGCGACCACCGCCACCATGAACGTGCATTTCAATACCACCAGGTACAATGTCACAACCCTTTGCATCAACAAGTTCTGCACCTGAAACGGGCAAGTTTGTGTTGATTACATTGAGAATTTTATTGCCTTCAACGAGCACACTACCATTTTCGAGCCAACCCTGAGGGGTGAGTATTCGTCCATTTACGATTTGTTTCATAGTTTAATTAAAATATTTTATGGTTAGAATTTACGCTTTGTCATTATCTGCAACAAAATTAGGAATTTTTCCCGAACCAACATATTTTTCTTTTTAAATTTGCATAGTGATGACAATAATATGCGTATTTATCGTTTCTATAAACGTATGAAAACTTATTTAGAACATATCTTATATATATGCATAGGCACAATTTTGCTTGTGAGTTGTGGTAGTGCTAGTAAGAGCATAAAATCGGCGCGAACAGCATTGAGTCGAGGAGAATACGAAGTTGCCGCAGAACATTTTAAGAAGGCTTACAAGCGTATTTCTCCGAAAGATAAAAAGATGAGAGGAGAAATCGCATTTGAAATGGGCAATACTTATACGGCTTATGGTAATGTAGCAAGGGCGCTAGCCGCTTTTAAGAATGCCGAGCGTTATAAATATAACGACACATTGGTGTATCCACAACTCGGGATGCTCTCCATGCAATTAGGCAACTATAAAGAGGCGGCAAATTATTTTGCCAAACATTTAGAGTTAGTTGATGACAACACGTCAAAACTACGATATAATTGGGCACTCAGAGCAAGCGATTTTAAACAGCAATCTTCTGCATATACCGTCAAACTTGAGAAACTCTTTGCTTCGAGTCGTTCTGACTATTCCCCCATGTTTGCTAATTCAGAAGGTAATGAATTGTATTTTACTTCCACTCGTAATCAAGCGACAGGTGATGAATTAAGTGGCATTACTGGTATGAAAAATAGTGACCTGTTTTGTGTAAGAAAGGATGAGAAAGGAAAATGGAAAGCGCCTGAACTTGTAGAAGGTGGGTTAAACACTCCTCTTGACGAAGGGGCGTGTTGCTTTTCTACTGATGGCAAAATGTATCTAACCGTCTGTCCAACAGATCCCGAATATCCGCGTATGGCAGAAATATGGACATCAAATCGTAGTGATGCTAAATGGAATAAAGCAAGCAAACTTAAGATTACTGAAGATACCTTGAGTTCGTATGCCCATCCTTGTCTTTCTCCTGACGGAACTTGGTTATATTTTGTTTCTGATATGCCTGGTGGTTATGGCGGTACGGATTTATGGCGCGCTAAATTAGAAGGTTCAGAAATAGGTCCCGTTGAAAATTTAGGCGATATAATTAATTCTGAGGGCAACGAAATGTTCCCAACCTTTCGTCCTACGGGTGAATTATATTATTCATCTGACGGCAAAGGTGGAATAGGGGGACTTGATATTTTTTCAGCACTTGAAGATACGTTATTAAACACCTGGGTTATAAAACATTTGCCATTCCCAGTTAATTCTTTAGGTAATGACTTTGGAATGACATTCGAGGGATTCCATAACAGAGGATATTTTACTTCATCCCGTACAACAGGAGGGCGTGGATGGGATAAAATTTTTAGTTTCAGTTACCCTGAAGTCATACAAACCGTTAAGGGATGGATATACGAAGTTGATGGTTATGAACTTCCGAAGGCAGAGGTTTATATCATCGGAAGTGATGGCACTAACTTGAAACTCGGAGTTTTGCCCGACGGTTCGTTTGAAACTAAGGTCAACCCTTCAGTTGATTACGTTTTCCTCGCCACCTGTGATGGTTATCTAAATGCAAATAATAAACTTACAACTGACACGCTTTCAACAGATCATCAGTACGTGCTGCAATTCCCATTAGCATCAACATCCATTCCTGTGCTTGTCCGCAATGTCTTTTTTGAATTTGATAAAGCTGACATAACTCCTGAAAGTTCCGTAGCGCTTGACCGATTAGTAGGAATGTTGAACGATAACCCAACAATTACGATTGAATTATCCGCACATACCGATAGTCGTGGAAGTGAGTCTTATAATCAAAAATTATCTCAGAAACGTGCTGAATCAGTAGTTAATTATTTAGTATCTAAAGGTATTGATAAGGAAAGACTTACTCCTGTTGGATATGGTGAAAATCTTCCAAAGGTCGTAAACAAAAAACTAACAGAAGAATATAAATTCCTGAAAGAAGGAGACGTGCTCTCAGATGAGTTCATGAGTAAGCTAACTCCCGAACAACAAGATAGTTGTCACTCATTAAATCGTCGCACACAATTTAGAGTACTTCGCACAACATATATTCCTAAAAAAGATAATTGACACGCAAGCGTACGTACGCTGATTATATTGTCGCTCCAATTAAGTCTCAAAGAAGAAAAAATCTTTGAGACTTAATTTTAATTATGTTACTCTTAATTTTAATTAAGTCTCACTTACTAAAAGCACATATCTTATAATACAAAATTCATCTCAATTTGCTCAGGTTTAGAATTCGTCTTATATAATTAAATTCTAATATAAATATCGTTATTATTCAAATAAGCAGAATCACGATTATGTTTAATATAGTTTTTTAAGTTACTTCTACCATTCTAATATTTACCTAAATGATAAGACTAGAAACAAGAAATATTTTACATCTCTGCGGTTAATTTGTTCATAACAAACTTTTAATGAGGAAAAGAAATAGTATCTTTGCAAGCGTTATGGGAAAATCGCGAATTCTTATTTTCATATTACTGCTTACTTCCTGCACTTTAACTAGTGTGGCACAAATATCTAAGGGAAATTTCGATCGCCTTAAGCGAGGAAATTTTAATCCTGGTTATGAGCAACAAAATAATCGTTGGAATGAAATTGACAACGATACAATTGGTGTTTCTTCAAAAATAGATATACCTGAGGGAATCTATGCTTGGCGCGTAGATCCAATCTTTGGTGACATCGTTTCAGCTGATTTAGATACCATTCCTCATAATTTTCAAAATCAAGGAAGCACAAAGGGAGTGTTTGGTGGTTATTTGTCAACAGGTAATCTTGGTGCCCCTCGTAAAGCGCTTAGATTGTCGCACAACAATCTTGAATTGTGGCAAGAGCAATTTGTTTTTATGAATCCTTATGACTTTTTCATAGAACGTGCACACAATCAATTATTTACGAATACAAAATCTCCGTTTACGAATATTACATATCATGAATGTGGGGATAAAGAACACGGCGAAGACCGCATAAGCGCTTTGTTTGCGGTGAATGCTGGAAAGAAAATAGGATTGGGATTTAATTTAGACTACCTGTATGGTCGAGGATATTATCAATCTCAAAATACAGCACATTTTAGAGCGGATATTTATGGTTCTTATATAGGCGAACGTTATAAGTCACATTTATCATATCGCCTACAATATATGAAAACGACAGAAAATGGCGGCCTAGAAGATGACAGATATATTACAGAACCCGAGGCATTTGCTAATAATTATGAAACCTGGGAAATGCCAACAAATCTGTCTAAAACATGGAATAAAATCAATGTTAACTCTTTATTTTTTACACAAAGATTTAATGTTGGTAAGGTAAATGTTGTAAATGATTCTACTTCAAGTGATTCATTAAAGCCTGAGACACTATCACCTACTGCTGGTATTCCTCCTCTAACAGTGTCTCACTCTATGCAAATAGATCATGACGATCGTTTGTTTTTGAGTAATATTACTACTAACAATTTATCTCCTCTTTATTTCCGAGATTACTATTTCGCTGGAGACTCAGCATCTGATAAAACGAAACACTTTGCCATTCGCAATACCGTGGCTATAGAGTTAAATGAAAAATGGAAGAAATGGTTAAAAGCAGGTGCTAGACTTTACGTGTCACACAAACACGAACGTTTTACCCTCCCTAACTCCCCTACTTCATTTGATTCCTACAGATATAACTACTTTAACATAGGTGCAGAACTCATGCATCGTAAGGGTAAGATGTTAGATTATAACTTGTTGGGCGAACTCCGCACCCGTGATGGTAAACAATGGGGAGAATTTAAATTGCTCGCTAAAGGTGGGTTAAGAAAGAAGTTATTTAATGACACTTGCTTGGTTAATGTTTACGCACAATTAAGTTCGGAGGAACCAAATTTCTATTTCCGCCACTATCAAGGACGTAATGCATGGTGGGACAATGAAGGGTTGAGCAAAACTCTCTATACAAGAATCGGTGCTGAATTTAAATATAAGAAAACGAGATTCACGCTACGTTTTGAACAACAAAACGATGCAACTTATTTCCAAGAAACGCTCTATGATGCGCCTCGTCCAAGAGGAAATAATGATAAACTACATAGCATTTCTGCCATACAAAATGGTAAACCCGTGCAACGTATTGAGGCATCTATTTATCATTGGCAAACATGGGGAATTTTAAATTGGGAAAACGAATTGACCTATCAAACAACTTCTGATAAGTCACTTTCACCCGTTCCAGCATTTATGGCATATTCAAACTTATTCCTTAAATTTAGAATCGCCAAGGTGTTGAACACGGAATTAGGTGCTGATGTCAGATATTACACAAGATTTACACCTCAAGTTTATTCTCCAATAATTGGACAATATGTCTTACAAGACGAACGTAATGCAGAAAAAGTTGGCGGTTACCCTATTGTAAACGCTTATGCTAATTTACACTTGAAGCGCACTCGTTTTTACATTATGGCTTCTCACATCAATGCATCACAACGTCAAAAGAAGGCATTCGAACTCCCCCACTACCCCATGAATGGTTTTACCTTACATCTTGGAATCAGTTGGAACTTTATAAATTAGTTTTCGAATAACATCCTATTCATTTTACCTAATATACTACACCGTCTTTTTTCCAGAATAGACGGTGTATGTTTACTTAATAACCCCAATAACCACTTATGAAAGACTTCGTACATTTGCATGTACACTCTCAATATTCCATTCTTGACGGTCAGGCATCTATACCTAAAATGGTAGATAAAGCGATTGCTGATGGTATGAAAGGCATGGCTCTCACGGATCATGGTAACATGATGGGTGTGAAAGATTTTTTTAATTACACTGAAAAGGTAATCTCTAAAGGTAAGAAAGCGCTTAAAGAACTTACTGCAAAATTAGAACTTATAGAAGCGGGAACTTACACACCAACGGGCGAAGAAGAAGGTCTTACGCTTGAACAAATTAAGGAAAAATTACTCCCTCAAATTCAGAAACAAGAACGCATTGCCAACTTTAAGCGCTTGATAGGTTGTGAGATGTATGTTGCTCGACGTGGCATGCTCTTGAAAGAGGGAAAGCAAGATACTTCAGGGTGGCACCTTGTTGTCATTGCAAAAAATCAAACTGGATATAAGAATCTCATTAAATTGGTTAGTAATTCGTGGGTAGATGGTTTCTATATGCGCCCACGTACTGAGCATGCACAACTTGAGAAATATAGCGAAGGTTTGATGATTAGTTCTGCATGTTTAGGGGGAGAAATTCCTAAAAAGATACAAGCAGGAGATATTCCTGGTGCCGAAGCTGCTATTGAATGGTTTAAGCGCGTCTTCAAAGATGATTTCTATCTTGAATTGATGCGCCATAAAGTCACAGACCCAGCACAAAATGCAAATCGCGAAGTATATCCTCTCCAAGAGGAAGTTAATCAGCAACTTATTAAGTTAGCGGCGAAACATAACGTCAAGTTAGTATGTACGAACGATTCTCATTTTGTTGACGAAGAAAACGCAGAAGCTCACGACCGCCTTATTTGTCTCTCAACAGGTGCAGACCTTTATTCATCTAACCGTATGCTTTATACAAAGCAGGAGTGGTTTAAGACACGTGCTGAGATGAACGAGGTGTTTGCTGATGTTCCTGAAGCACTAGAAAATACTTGTGAATTAGCAGATAAAACAGAGAATTACTCGATTGACCATGGTCCTATCATGCCGAATTTTGAAATTCCTGAAGATTTCGGCACAGAAGAAGGTTATCGCGAAAAGTATTCAACAGAAGATCTTTATAAGGAATTCACCGAGGATGAAAATGGAAACGTAGTTCTTACACGTGAAGAAGGCGGAAGCAAGATTAAGAAACTAGGCGGATACGACAAGTTATATCGTATAAAGTTAGAAGCAGATTATCTTGCAAAATTAGCGTATGAAGGAGCAAAATGGAGATATGGTGACCCTCTTGACGAAGAAACAGCTGCTCGAATCAAGTTTGAGTTGCACATTATGAAAACCATGGGTTTCCCTGGTTACTTCTTGATAGTTCAAGATTATATCAAAGTTGCTCGACAAGAGTTAGGAGTAAGTGTCGGTCCTGGTCGTGGTTCTGCGGCAGGAAGCGCCGTTGCTTATTGTCTTCGCATTACGGATATTGACCCAATCAAATACGACCTTCTTTTCGAACGTTTCTTGAATCCAGACCGTATTTCTCTTCCTGATATTGACGTCGATTTCGATGATGATGGTCGTGGTAAGGTGCTTCAGTGGGTGACTGATAAATACGGTGCGGAAAAAGTGGCACATATCATTACCTACTCAACTATGGCAACAAAATCTGCCATTAAAGATGTAGCGCGTGTGCAAAATTTGCCTTTATCTCAGAGTAACTACCTATGTAAACTTATCCCTGATAAATTGCCTGAAGATGAAAATGGCAAGAGTCCGAAGATGAATCTGGTGAATGCGATTGCTTGTATTCCTGAACTAAAAGAGGCAGAATCATCTTCCGACCCCCTACTCTACGAAACTATTCGTTATGCCAAAATGCTTGAGGGCAACGTTCGTAATACGGGAGTTCATGCGTGTGGTGTCATTATTTGTCGCGATGCAATTTCAGATTGGGTACCCGTTTCTACGGCGGAAGATAAAGATACAAAGGAGAAGTTGCTTTGCACACAATATGAAGGCAAGGTGATTGAAGAAACAGGGTTGATTAAGATGGACTTTTTGGGTCTTAAAACACTTTCAATCCTCAAAGAAGCAGTTGCTAATATCGAAGATAGTCTTGGAATTGAACTTGATGTTGACCAGATTCCAATTGATGACCCAGCCACTTTCCAATTATATTGTGACGGCAATACCATTTGCACCTTCCAATTTGAATCTCCAGGTATGCAGAAATACCTCAGAGAGTTGGAACCTACAGTCTTTGAAGACTTAATTGCGATGAATGCATTGTATCGCCCTGGTCCTATGCAATACATCCCAGAGTTTATCAATCGTAAAAAGGGTCGTAGTCCAATTACGTATGATTTACCTTGCATGGAGAAGTACTTGAAGGACACTTACGGCATTACCGTTTATCAAGAGCAGGTGATGTTGCTTTCAAGAGAAATTGCTGACTTTACCAGAGGTGAGAGTGACAACCTTCGTAAGGCGATGGGTAAGAAACTGATTGATAAACTAAATCAGATGTACCCCAAATTTGTTAAGGGTGGTGAAAGTCATGGATATGATGCAAAGATTTTGGAAAAGATTTGGGACGACTGGCGCGCTTTTGCTTCATATGCTTTCAATAAGAGTCACGCAACATGCTATTCGTGGGTGGCCTATCAGACAGCCTATGTGAAGGCAAATTTCCCCTCACAATATATGGCGGGTTACATGAGTCGAAGTTTGGATAACATTACGGAAATCACCAAAGCGATGAGTGAGTGTAAGACAATGGGGATTTCCGTTCTTGGTCCAGATGTAAATGGTTCGAAACTCAAGTTTAGTGTCAACCATGTTGGCGATATACGTTTCGGTCTCGGTGCGATTAAGGGCGTAGGAGAAGGCGCAGTTGAAAATATCTTGACAGAACGAAGCAAATCAGGACCATTCACTTCGGTTTATAATTTCGTTGAACGCATTAACTTAACGGCATGCAACAAGAAATGTATCGAAAGCATGATTCTAGCAGGTGCATTTGATAGTTTTACGGACATCAAGCGTGAACAATATTTTGAAGTTGCTTCTGACGGTGAAATATTTATTGATTCATTGATCAAATATGGCACTCGCTACCAAGTGGACCAGCAAGCGCAACACAATTCGCTTTTTGGAGATTTTGAGGAAATAGATATTGCTAAACCACAACCTTCAAAAAGTTACGCAGGATGGAGCGACATTGAGCGACTTAACAAAGAGCGCGACTTAATAGGTATTTATATCTCTGCCCATCCGTTAGATAGTTATCAAATTGTGCTTGAAAATCTCTGCACAGCAACGTTAGATCAACTTCAAGATAAATCAGAATATGCCAATCAAGACGTAACTTTTGGAGGAATCGTAAACTCACAACCACGCGAAGGACTTACGAAGAAAGGTAATCCCTATGGTATTGTCTTGCTTGAAGATTATTCTAACACACTAGAAATTGCCCTATTCGGAGATGATTGGGCAAAATGGAAGGGTTATTTTTCAGCAGGAAATTCCGTCTTTGTCAGCGCAAGAATTGAACCTCATCGCTTCCGCCCTGATGAATACGACTTGAAAATCGGAAATATCGAGTTCCTTGCTGACGTTAAGGACAAGCGAATTGAGAAATTGACCATAGACATCAATCTTGAGAAATTAACCGAATATACCCTTAATGAACTGCTTGCTCTCATTGAAACCAACGAGGGAGAAACGCCGCTTTTCATTAATATTAAGGATAATGACTATAACACAAGCATTCCCCTCACGTCAAGAGGCAAGTGCATTAATGTGAATAAAAATGTCATTGATTACCTCAGCAAGAACGACGTCTTCCGATATTCAATTAATTAATTCTTGCAAGTAATCTACAGCAAATTACATGTATCCCAAAAGTTATGCGTACATTTGCAGAGAATAAACATTTATAATTAACCTATTTAAATTTTAAATTAGCTCTAACACTAATAAGATTATGGAACACATTACAGATCAAAATTATCAAGAAATTCTAGCAAAGGGACTTCCCCTCGTATTAGACTTCTCAGCATGGTGTGGTCCTTGTAAGAAGGTAGCGCCCATCATGGATGAACTTGCTGCTGAATATGAAGGTAAAGTAATCATTGGCAAGTGTGACGTTGATGAATGTGAAGACCTTGCTATGGAGTATGGCATTCGCAACGTTCCAACTGTCCTTTACATCAAGGATGGTAAGGTTGTTGACAAGCAAGTTGGTGCTGCAACAAAGAACGTATTTGCCGAAAAGCTCCAAGCTATTTTATAATCTAAAAAATCTA
>CALCUV010000035.1 GCA_937906765.1 uncultured Prevotella sp. | reverse complement strand
TTAAAATCTTCGCAGGCAACTCAAACCGCCCCCTGGCCGAAGCCATTTGCAAGGACATGAGCGGTGCTACCTATTCAGACGCACAGATTGCTGACACAGTGAAGCGTGTGTGGGAACAAGAGGGTTACTTGCTCGACCCCCACGGCGCTTGCGGTTATCAATCTCTTGTTGAAGGTCTGCAACCTGGCGAAGTGGGCGTGTTCCTCGAAACTGCGCACCCCGCAAAGTTCAAAGACACCATCGAGCGCATCATTGGCGCAGAAATTGAAATTCCCCAAAAACTCCAGGAATTCATGAAGGGCGAAAAGCAAAGCGTGCCCATCAGCGCAAGTCTCGACGAGTTGAAAAAGGTGTTGGGTTAACAGCGCGCAACATTACGTTTGACGTTTTGGTTTTTTAGTGAATAAAAATGATGTTTGAACAGCGAGAGAAGAAGCGTGACTTTCCGTTTCTTTTCTCGCTGTTCTTTTATTTTATTCTTCAAAACGGAGCAACAATTTGGGATTACACCTCACGGAACACGAAAACCTATCACGGTTAAAATAATGCTTCGCTATTGCAAATGGTAAAAAAAAGAGTTGTACCTTCGCACAAGGAATGCTTCAACTGAGAAGCATCACACCCTTTGAACATTCGTTATCACAAGAACACTTAGTTATGAACAAACTTCGACTTACCATCGCCCTACTGCTAATCACGCTCTGCGCACCAACGGCAGTGGCGCAATTCTTAAACTTCAACCTGAGTCAGGATTTCAAGGTCAAAACTTACAACACCCGACTGAGTCATGGCGATATGACTTACGAAATCAGCGTTGACTTTCCCGTTAGCGGTCCGCGCCCACTTATTGACAGCATACGCACTCACATTTTTGACAGACTCTTCGCTTATGACTCGTTCTCAGGAGATGATGACGCCAGCATGACCTATAAGCTGCCACCATTAGGCACTGACCTCACCCCGTTACTCGAGAAAGCAGGCAAAAAGTTCATTCAAGATAATTTGGAATTCTATTCTGAGAAGCAGGAACGCGACCCCGAATATACCATCTCCAATAGTTATCAACAGGAAATTAAACTCATCGCCGTAACAAGCAACTACGTCAGTTTTAAGTTTGATGGATATTACTATAGTGGAGGTGCGCACGGCATGCCTTGGGAGTTTGGTCTCAGTTTTAACTGCTCGAATGGAAAGGTGATTACGTGGGAAGACCTTTTTACGCCCAACGGTTTGAAGATTCTCAATCCCATGATTGACTATTACCTCAGAGCGCAATATTTTGCAGACGAAGAGGAGGGCGACATAGAGTTTTGGTGTAAACAGAGCGAATTGGTGGACTACGCAAGTTTCCCCGTGCTTACCCAGAAAGGACTTACGGTTCATTTCAGTGCCTATGCCATAGGTCCCTATGCCATAGGAATGCCCACATGCACCATCCCCTACAACGTTATTGCCGAATTCATGACGCCCTTTGGCGAAAAGCTGACCCATCAAAAATAATTTATCGTAAGGTTTTAAGACTACAGATTCAGAGGTTTTGTATTTCGCAATACAAAACCTCTTTTACGTCGCACGAAGTCTCAAATTGTGCGCCGTAAGTACCCAAACAAGGCGCCGTAAATCACTAAGTATTTCACAAACGAGAACTTGTGCTCACTTGTTTAGACAGAAGAACGAAAGAATAAAATATAAAGTCACTGTTATGATGCTCGTTTGTTTGTTGTTTAGACAGAAGAACAAAAGAACAAAAATAGAAGTTCCTCCCACTCAACTTATGAACTTATGTTCTTATGTCTAAAAACCTATCGCAAGACTATCTACATACTTGTTTAGACAGAAGAACAAAAGAACAAAAATTTAGGTTATGATAAAGAAGTTGACACTAAATTGCATATCATACCCCCTCCCCGCCAAAGGCGGTACTCCCCCTATCTTTGAACTGTCCCCAA
>CALCUV010000034.1 GCA_937906765.1 uncultured Prevotella sp. | reverse complement strand
ATGCCGTTTCGGTGTATTTGAAGCGAAAGAAATAGTAGATGGGGTGGAGTTGTAGCTCCCTTTCTTTTTGACAGAAGAACATAAGAACATAAAAAATCCGTTGTCGTTTCTCTTAATGGAAATATCGGCATAAATAAAGGCGTATAGGTCAAAAACAAAACCTTAAATACGAAAAACAAAGCCTCAAATTCGAGCGCCTAAATCTCAAATTGTGCGCCGAATTTGAGGCTTTGTTTTACCCCCTTCTAATGTGCTCATAACAAAACCAGTGGAGATGGACTGCAAGTTACGGTCCATCTCCACTGGTTTTCATCATTATGCTTCTCCGAAAGAGTGTTTAGAGCACACGACGGAGACGCTGCATGAAGTCTTCGGCTTGCTCCATGGTGAGTGAGAGCGGGGGAAGGAGGCGAAGGATATTGGTGCCGGCGCATCCCGTAAAGACGTGTTGCTCTTTGACAAGGGCGGTGCGCATCGCCTTGATGGGTTCGGCAAATTCGATACCAATCATCATGCCAGTACCTCTAACCTCCACAATGACGTCCAATTTTTTGAGTTCTGAGATAAGATATTCACCGACCTTGGCAGCGTTTTCTACAAGTGCTTCCTGCTCCATCACGTCAAGCACAGCGAGGGCAGCAGCACAGGCCAAGTGGTTGCCACCAAAGGTTGTGCCGAGCTGGCCAAAGGAAGCCTCGAAATGAGGGGCGATAAGCACTGCGCCACAAGGGAAACCGTTGGCAATACCCTTGGCACAGGTAATCAAATCTGGCTTTACGTCGAGATGCTGATGGGCAAAGAACTTACCACTACGGCCATAGCCACACTGGATTTCGTCGCAGATGAGCACAGCTCCCGCTTCGGTGCAAGCGCGACGGAGTCCCTGCATAAATTCTTTGGTTGCGAGGCGAATACCGCCCACACCCTGGATGCATTCTACGATTACGGCTGCCACATCTCCCTTCTGAAGTTCCGCCTCAAAGGCTGCGAGGTCGTTAAGAGGGAGGAAGGTGCAATGACCATTGGCATTGATGGGCGCAACAATCTTGGGGTTGTCCGTAGCTTCCACAGCGAGCGAGGTACGTCCGTGAAACGCCTTCTGCGCACAGAGAACACGGCTCTTGCCTGTATGGAACGACGCTAACTTCAAGGCATTTTCGTTCGCCTCAGCACCTGAGTTGACCAAGAAAAGGCGGTAGTCGTCATAACCTGAGACCTTGCCGAGACGCTCTGCCAATTGCTCTTGCAAGCGATTGATGACGGAGTTGGAGTAAAAACCTATTTGGTTTAACTGTTCGGTTAATTTCGCAACATAATGGGGATGGCTGTGTCCGATTGAGATAACGGCGTGACCACCATAGAGGTCAAGATATTCCGTTCCGTTATCGTCCCACACACGACAGCCTTCGCCCTTCACAATATTGATATCAAAGAGGGGATATACGGGATAGAGAGTCATAAGTTTAGTTGAGGTTTTAAGGTTTTAAGGTTGTGAGGTTTTAAGGGGAAGGTTTGAGGTCGCTACGCTTAGAGGTTTAAGGTTTTGAGGTTCTACACCTGCATAGTCCTTATAACCTAAAAGCGAAGCGCCCTTATAACCTTAAAACCTAAAATGCTACTGGCTTCAATCGGAGTCCTGCTGATTCTTCCAAACCGAACATGAGGTTCATGTTCTGAACGGCTTGACCAGAAGCTCCTTTAAGGAGGTTGTCAATGCAGGAAGTGACGAGAATCTTATCGCCAAAGACGTCCACGTGAACGAGACACTTGTTAGTGTTCACCACTTGCTTCATGTCGATTGCCTTATCCACGTAATGCGTAAAGGTTGCCTCAGCGTAGAAATCCTTATAGAGTTGCACCACATCCTCTTGGAGGTTTTCCACCTTCACTACTGCCGTAGCAAAAATACCACGGGGGAAATCGCCACGGTAAGGAATGAAGTCGATTTCGGCACAGAAGTTGGGTTGCAAGTGCGTCAGACTTTCCTTAATCTCAGGCACGTGCTGGTGATTGAAAGCCTTGTAGATGCTCATGTTACTTGAGCGCCACGAGAAGTGAGTGGTAGCTGCGGGTTTCACACCTGCACCTGTCGAACCCGTAATGGCATTCACGCTGATGTCGTTGTTGAGCAACTCTGCCTTAGCGAGGGGAAGGAGAGCGAGCTGTATGCACGTCGCAAAGCAACCTGGATTCGCCACATGGAGAGCGCCGTTGATTTTTTCGCGATTGAGTTCGGGCAAACCGTAAACGTAGTCGTGGTCTTCGGAAGCTAAGCGGAAATCTTGTGCCAAATCGATGATGCGAACATCCGCAGGGATGTAATGCTCTTGGAGGAACTGCGTGCTCTTTCCGTGACCGAAGCAGAAGAATACGACATCCACCTCCTCAAAAGGCAATTCAGACGTAAAGCGAAGGTCTGTCTCGCCATAAAGTCCGGCATGCACGTCCGTAATCAAGTTTCCCGCATTACTTTCGCTATTTACAAACACAATTTCTGCCGCAGGATGGTTGAGCAAAAGGCGAATAAGTTCGCCAGCAGTATATCCGGCACCGCCAATGATGCCTACTCTGATAAGTTCGTTCATTTTTGAGGTTGTAAGGTTTTGAGGTTTTAAGGTTTTAAGGGGCTACCGCATTGGGAATTCTACTCC
>CALCUV010000033.1 GCA_937906765.1 uncultured Prevotella sp. | reverse complement strand
TCTCTCCCCAAGGAATGGAAACACCTGCCTGGCAGCGCTTCGCAACTGAGTTTGAGTCGAATCTTTCTACGCCTATCGTCGGACGCAAAAAGGAACTCGACCGCATTGCAAGCGTATTGAGCCGACAGAGCAAGAATTGCGCATTGCTCGTTGGTGAGCCCGGTGTGGGTAAAACGGCAATGCTTTCTGCGCTCCAGACATATTCGCAAAACAGTTCGGCACCCGCTCGCATCCAGAAGTGTCCCATGTACCAGCTTGACGTAACTGCGCTTTACGCTAACGCACAGTTCCGCGGCGAAATGGAGAAATGCATGAAGGCTGTGCTTGAAGGCATCAAGGACTTAGCCATTGAGGGCACCGACGAACGCACCGGACGTAAAGTGACCGTTACTCCCATCATCGTTATTGACGATATCCACCATTTGGTTGGCTCAAGTCGCGGACAAGATGGGTCAATGGACGTGTCACATCTCTTAAAACCCTACATTGATAGCGGTACGCTCCGCTTCATTGGCACTACCACACACGAGGATTACACTCGCTACGTTGCCAAAAACAAGAGTTTGACACGACGTTTCCAACAGATTGAAATTAAAGAACCTTCCGTGGAAGAAACTGTCGAAATCCTCAACAATCATCGTAAGAGCATTGAGCGTTTCCACCACGTAAGCATCACGGAACCCATTATCCGTCATGCCATTGAACTCTCTGCGAAATACATCTCCGACCGTTTCCTTCCCGAAAAGGCAATTGAATTGCTCGATGAAGCAGCTACGCTCACCGAACTCAGTGCACCCAAGGATTCTTCCTCAAAGGTGCGCATCAAGATAACTACGGTGGACGAGGCTTTGGCAAACGTGGCGAAGATTGAAGCAATGGCCATTAAGGGTGACGACCTTGAGTCGCTCGCAACGTTAGAAGAGCGCATCAAGTCGCAAATCTATGGTCAGGATGAGGCTATTCAGAAACTCGTTGAATCGGTTCAGATGTCGAAATCCGGACTTACCGACGACGGCAAACCAGTTGCGAGCATGTTATTCGTAGGTCCTACCGGCGTAGGTAAAACGGAGGTGGCGAAAGTGTTGGCTAAGGAGTTGGGAGTGGAACTCATTCGCTTCGACATGAGTGAATACACCGAGAAGCATACTGTTGCCAAACTCATAGGTTCACCCGCTGGTTACATAGGTTATGATGATGGCGGTTTGCTCACTGATGCCATCCGCAAGACGCCTTACTGCGTGCTCCTTCTTGATGAAATTGAAAAGGCACACAGCGATATTTACAACATCTTGCTTCAGGTGATGGACTATGCCCAACTTACCGACAACAAGGGTAATAAGGCAGACTTCAAAAACGTAATCTTGCTCATGACTTCGAATGCTGGTGCACAACATGCCCGTAAGGCGAACATCGGATTCGGAGGTGGCGTCACGACTGGGGAAGCTATGATGAAGCAGGTGAAACAGACGTTCAAACCTGAGTTTATCAACCGCCTCTCTGCCACTGTTGTTTTCCGCGATATGGACAAACAGATGGCGCGCCTTATCTTGGACAAGAAGCTCCGTGGTTTCCGCGAGAAATTGGCAGCCAAGAAGGTGACACTCAACCTCTCTGCCGAAGCCTACGAATGGCTTCTCGAGAAAGGATTTACGCCAGAATACGGAGCGCGTGAGATGGACCGCGTCGTAGCGCAGTATCTCAAGCCCCTCTTAATGCGTAGCATCCTCTTCGGTAAGATGAAGAAGGGCGGAGAAGCCGTAGTCAGCGTAAAGGATGGCGAACTTTGGATGAAGTAAAAAATGAGGTTATAAGGTTATAAGGTTTTGAGGTTATAAGGCCATTCGGAGCGAATAGGCTGACTCTTACATTCCTAAAAAACATTGAAGGTAAAGTGCCCACAAGACCTTAAAACCTAAACATCTTAAAACCTTTAGACCTTAACCCTCAACAATGGTTTTTGAACTCACAGAAGAAATTGGTTTTCCCGACCCACGCTTGGGCGAGAAAAGCGGAATATTTGCAATAGGAGGCGATCTGTCAACGGAGCGTCTCCTTTTAGCATATCAGTATGGCATCTTCCCGTGGTATGACTTTCGAGAAGGAATCCCTCAGTGGTGGTGTCCGATGCAGAGGTTTGTCATTTTCCCCGATGAAATTCACATCTCCCACTCGCTCCGTAACCTTATCAACAAGCGCCGTTACACCTTCTCGCTCAATCGTGCTTTCGAAAGAGTCATTAGTGAATGCGGGCGTTTGCGTGAGCATGAACAGGGCGCATGGTTGGGAGACGAAGTGAAAAAGGCCTATACCCGCCTTCACAAACTCGGATATTGCGCCAGCGTAGAGGTTTGGGATGGCGAAGAATTGGTAGGCGGACTCTACGGAGTGGTAATGACCACGAACGAAGCCGGAACGCAGTGGGCCTTTTTCGGCGAAAGCATGTTTTCACTCGTACCCAGTGCTTCCAAATTGGCACTCGTTTTCCTCTCGCGCTATATGAAGGCTCACGGAGGCGTACTCATTGACTGCCAACTCCGTACCCAGCATCTCGAAAGCATGGGTGGTCGCTACATTCCCTATGATGACTACCTCAAACTCATAGGCAAAGAGGGTGCTATCTAACAACCGTATTTCATTTTATGATTTTAAGAGCAATAGCTCCGACTTATGCGTTCATAAGTCGGAGCTATTTTTGTTTACCTTAGTAGGGAGAATTATTTATGTTCTCCAACACCCTCCTGAAACTACCCTTTTTCTCCGCCAATCAAGCTTTTTCGGCTGAAAATCAAACCTAACCTTACGTCCATCAGTAACCATCAAAATTGTATCTATTTTAGGAAAAACAATATCTCTTATAGGCATCCTTAACTCACTAATTGTTCGTTGCATTTAAGGGTTTGTTTCACTACAGATTCTATCCGTTATTATTGAGGGGTGAAAAGGAAAATCACAAACTCAAATAATAAAAAACACAAGTGTTGACAAAAGAAAATCGTCACAATCCCTCATAAGTAACATTTTATTGCATATTTTTGCAAAATAGAACACATTTTACACAAATTTTAACTTATTTTGCAATAAGACTAAAACGTAAATCCTAAAAACCAATTATCATATGTTGAAGAAAAATGCAACAAAGTTCCTCTTGGGAAGTTTAATTCTTTGTTGTGGGTGTGTACAAGATGACTACGACCTCAACAAGGATATCCTTTTGGATGTTACCATTTCGGGCAATAAAATCACCCTGCCAGTCAGTAATTTCAAGCCCATATTGCTTGACTCGCTCATTGATGTGAATGACATTGACATCTTGGAAAATCTCAACGGAGTTTATAGTATTAAGAAGACAGATGTTATTGACCCCATAGACATAGATATTGACCCCATCAAAATTAACATTGACCCCATCACGCACAACACCACATTCCAGTTTGATGAGGTCACTATTGACGAGGCCGTTCTTAATGAAGTTGTTGAGCAACAGAATTTTGGTATCGACGAAGTATCTATTGAGGACTTGAACGCTTCACTTCCTCGATTAGGAACAAATGTGCCTACTGACTTGCTCACCCCTGAACTAAAGGCAGAGATTGAAAACTTGAAGGAATTGGGAAGCAATCAACAGATTTCCTTACCCATCAACCATAAAGCAAGCACAGGGACTCAGCTAGTTGGGTTCCAACTTGAGTATGACTTACCGAAGGAAATCAAAGAGATTTCTAACATCACGCTGAACAACTTAATCCGTTTTAAAATCAGCAATCCCCAAATTTTAAGTGGGGTTAAAAGGACTATTTCATTCAGTGCCACCTTCCCCGAAGGTTTTGTCCTCGGATTGGACAAGTCTGCCCTTAATGCAAGCAAATATTCGCTTTCTGCAGATAAGCGTACGGTTAACATCACAGGCATTGAAGCGAAAAGCGACGAAGAGTATGTACAATTCTATATCCAGGAAATCGTTAATTTAGGTTCTAAACAAAGTAACGGCAAAATTTTGTTGAATGACAATATCACTTACCAGGTTGACTATGATTTGAACGGCACCGTCGATGTTTCTGCGCAGACCGACTTAAGTGCATTCAAATTCATTGTTGAAATGAATCACAAAGTTACATTCGAAGATGCCCAGGGTAGCACCAACGATATTGACGTAGAATTCGAACCCCTGACCTTTGACTTCTCAGCCCACTTCAACAACCTTAAACATATCAATGAGGTTGAGTTTATTGAATTTAACGCAGCCAATAGCATCATTCAATTCACCACTAATATTGGAGACGGAGGTTTTGCGCCCTTCAATTTAAAGAAAGGCAGTCAACTCAAACTCACCTTCCCCGAAAACTTCGTTTTAGACTTGTCGCATTGTAAGTATCCCGAAGGCGTCACTTACGACAAGGCCGAACATGCGTTCTTTATTAGCGACATCAACAAACTTAACGGTTTTAAATGGAGTCTTGCGCTTGACCGCATTAATGTTTACACGAAGGTGGAAGACGAACATTGCGACTTGAATGCAACAGCCACTATCAGCGCTGTCTCTAATGATGGTAATTTGAAGCTTGGCGAGGCTAAATTAAAGTCGTTGAATTCCACTCTGGAAACACTCAAGGACAAGAATGTCATCTTCACGATGGCAGAAACCCACTTGCATATAGATGACGCAGTCGTAATAACTGAAACCATCCATGAAACAATCACTGAGCATACTTCCTTCACCCTCGACGAAAAAATTGATGAGGAAATTGAAAGAATCAATAGCATCGAGTTCTCAAAAGAAGTGCCCATCACGCTTAGTATAGAAATGACAGGAACGGAAGACATTAACACGGATGTTCATTTGGATATGAATGTTGTGATGCCTTCTTTCTTGGAAGTGATTAGCGCAGACCCAAGAGTAACGATAAAGGATGACACTCTTAAAGTGGTGGCCGCCTATAACCCACAAGAAAAGAAAATGGAGATTAAGTTGAAGGCCAAGAAGATTGTCTTTGACGGAAAAGAGTTCCCCAATGGTATGGAATTGGAAATTGGTTCCGAAAAGAGTCGCTACTTGAAGTATGACACAGAGTTACCCATCGAAGGAGAAGCCTATATTGACGAAACAGAAATGCACTCCACCATCTTAGGTAAGGATGTCTCCATCGACGTCAACATCAACATCGCAGAAATTGACATTAAGAAGTTCAGCGGTATCTATTGTGGCGAAATTGATTCCATTCACGAAAGTATAGACTTCGACCTTGGAGAAGACCTTGACTTCTTGAAGGATAAGGTTAACTCTGTCAAACTCTCCGATCCTCAAATCATGTTCACCATTGATAACCCCGTGGGCGTTCCTGTTGACATGGATTTGACACTGATTGGTAAGGACGACCAGAACAAGGCTATTGAAACTTCTCGTGTAAACACAAAGTTCACCCTTGACCCTGCTGAATATATCAATGAGGAAGTTGTTACGCGCGATTTGAAGTTCTTGTTGACCAACAAACCCACTGCGATGGAAGGTTATAAGAACATCGTGGTGCCAGAACTCAGCAACTTGCTCAAGCAAATACCTAACGCATTAGACATTGAAATCATTCCGACCGTCAACACTGGCACAACGCACTTTGTTGACCTGTCAAAAGAAATGGTGTTCCACCCCGCTTACGACATTGTCGTTCCGCTCTCATTTGATAGTATTCATATCGAATATACAGAAGTCGTAGAGGACTTGAACAAAGACCTTGCCGATCCTCTTCAACACTTTGCCAACATTGGGGTAAAAGCAAAGATGAACATCCGTAACACCATCCCCGTCGGATTGACACTCACTGCTGAGCCTATCGACATTCACGGAAAAATCATTGAGGGAGTGGAAGTTCAAGCTGTAACTGTTGGGGCTGGTAATGGCGAAAAGATAGACGCTGCTGACACTGCGGAAAATCCCGGTGAAGAAGTTGTCATCGTCATCAAGAGTCAAGGACACGTGCTCCACAAATTAGACAAACTAAACCTCTTGATTAAGGGCGATGCTGACCAAACAGTGGGTGGTAAACCTTTAACGCCAGAACAGGGTGTACATATCACCAACGTCGTATTGGAAGTTATCGGTGATTTTGATACTAATTTAGAAGACTTATAAATAACGAATGATGATGAAGCACATTAAATATATAGCTACGACTCTAGCCATCGCATTTTCCACAGCAAACACTGAAGCACAAACGGCGAAGTCGGCCTACTTCATGGAGGGAACTTTTCACAACACGTTGATCAATCCTGCCATGAACCCTGAGCGTAATTTCATCAGCTTACCTGCATTCGGCAATATGAGTTTCTCTGTAAACAGTAATGCAGGACTCACCGATTTTCTTTATCCTCATGGCGATAATGAGTTGGTGACATTCATGCATAAATCTGTGGATGCCAATGAATTCTTAAGCGGATTGCCTTCAACCACTAAGATTGGAACGAATGTTGACATGACACTTCTCGCCCTCGGTTTTAAGGCATGGGGAGGTTATAACACGTTCAACGTGACCTTACGCTCGCAAACGAACATCAAACTCCCCAAGGGATTATTTGAATTCATGAAGCAGGGACTCTCACGCGATCAATATTCCTTCTCAGGCATTGACGTACATTCAATGAACTACGCTGCCCTCACTATTGGTCACTCACGCGAAGTTATCGAAAACTTGCGCGTCGGAGCCAACCTCAAGTACCTCATTGGGTTGGGATATGCCGACTTCAACGTTGACAGGATGGACCTTAAGTTGCAAAACGACGTATGGGAAGCTCGTTCGCATGCATCAGGAACACTCGCTACATTTGGTCAACCCAGTTGGAAACTGGATAAGGACGGACTCATTGAGGATTTGGATGTAGAACTCAACAGCCTCAGCGCCTCTGGATTTGCAGTCGATTTGGGTGCTACCTATGACTGTAAAGATTTTGTTGACGGATTGAGAGTTTCGGCTTCACTTGTTGACTTAGGATTCATCAAATGGGGCAAAGCTATTAAAGCCAAAACCTTGGACAAAACGGTAACTTTCGACGGATTTAAGGAAATTGACGTTGACGACTTTGAAACCAGCGTTGAAGACCAAGTGGATGCCATCATTGACGATGCCGAAGAAATGATTGACCTCTACCCCGACGGAAAAAATGCAGTAAGTGTGAACACCAACTTAGCCGCTACGATGTATTTAGGTGCTGAATATGACATGCCCTTCTACAAGCCGCTTTCCGTAGGTTTGCTCTATAGCAACCGCTTTAGTGACGTTGCTGGATGGTATGACGTTCGCGGTTTTGTTAATGTAGCACCGCTTAAATGGTTTGAAGCATCTGTCAACTATGGTGTATCAACCTACGGCTCAAGTTTGGGATGGATGCTCAACTTCCACCCTGTGGGTTTCTCTATGTTCTTGGGTAGCGACTACATGATTACTAAGGTCACTCCCCAGTTTGTGCCCACAAACAACTTGAATGCAAATTTCACCTTCGGCATCTCTATTCCATTTGGAAAGAAGGGATAATGTGATGGGCATAAATCAAGGGATTTTCCCTCAAAACGAATAGGTTTTTACAACATCCCTTTTACGAAAAACAAAGCTACTCTTTGTGCCTCCAATTAGAAACTTAAGCGCGCGCAAGAGTAATAGAGTTTTCACCCCTTCTTATTGTTAAAAATTCATAACATATTACGATTGCGTAAAATTGCGATTGCAAGTAACTTTGCAGTCGCAATTTTTTTATTGCCCCAATCCACTTAACTTTTGAAACACACTTATGCAAAAATCTCTCGTTTTTCTTGCTGCGCTACTCGCTACCTCGGGCGCAAAAGCTTCTGTAACGACCACGGAAGTCGATAGTTCGCGGGTGATTAACTTGGAAGAAGCCATCGTTGTGGCTACGCCTAAGCAAACTACGCAACTCCGCAAGCAACCACTCTCGGCGAATATCTATAGTGGCAAAGAGTTGGAGCAATTACAGGTGACCAGTCTTAAGGGACTCTCAGCCCTCACGCCCAACTTCTTTATGCCCGACTACGGCAGCCGTTACACCTCTGCGGTTTATATTCGCGGTATCGGCAGTCGTATGAACACGCCCGCCGTAGGTCTTTATGTAGATAACATTGCGTATGTTGACAAGAGCGCTTACGACTTCTCGTTCACGGATATCGAACGTGTGGACGTGCTTCGCGGACCTCAGGCCACGCTTTACGGACGTAACACGATGGGGGGCGTAATTCGCGTTTATACTTCTGACCCTTTGCGCAATTCAGGTACGGAACTCTCCCTCGGGGGTAGCACTCGCAACGGCGGACGCTCGGCTTCGTTCACCACATTCCTGCATCCGTCGGACAACTTCGGCATCTCGCTCACAGGTTATTACAATGGCGAAGAGGGATTCTTCAAGAACGCGACAACAGGCAAGCATGCCGACTTCAGCGATGCCGGAGGCGGAAAACTCCGTATGAGTTTCCGCCCCTCACATGCGCTTCGCTTTGACTTCACCGCCTCTTACGAGCAGAGTTATGAAGGCGCCTGCCCCTATTATTACGAAGGTGCCGTGAAAGGAAACGAACCCTATGCCGACTATCTCGGAACGCTCTCGCAGAATCGCCCTTCGACGTACCGTCGCAGTGTCTTTAATACGGGATTGAGTGTTGCATGGCGCGCTCCTCACTTTACGCTCAACAGCGTTACGGCATACCAGCGCGTGGCTGACCGACTCTTTATCGACCAGGACTTTATCGCTGCCGACATCTTCTCGCTCGACCAGCGCCAGAAGTTGAACACCATCAGTCAGGAGTTCTCCCTAAAGAGCAAAGGCGGAAAGCCTTGGCAGTGGACTACGGGCGTTTACGGCATGTACCAACATGCGAAGACCACTTGCCCTGTTGATTTCTATCAGGACGGAGTGGACTACCTCAATAATATATTTAAGAATGTGCTTCCCGCAGGTATGCCCATGTCGCTCGGATTTACGGGCAGCGAACTCCCCTTCCGTGCGAGTTTGAAGACACCCGCGGCCAACGCAGCGCTTTTCCACCAGTCGTCTTACAAATTTGGCAACGGCCTGACGCTTTCTGCAGGTTTGCGACTGGATTATGATTACCAGCGTCTCGACCTTCGTTCGGGCGTAGCCAGTCCTATCGACTTCCAATTCGCCATGATGGGTCGCCCAGTGCCTTTCCAGAGCAATCCTGTGTTGAACGATAAGTTGAATAACGACACGTGGCAGTTGCTTCCGAAACTCGCGCTCCAGTATGACTTTAAGCAGAACCTCGGCAACGTATATGCCTCTGTTTCTAAGGGCTACCGTTCGGGCGGTTACAATATCCAGGCTTACTCCGACCTTTCGCAGAGCATGCTTCAGGGAGACATGATGCAGCAGGTCTATGATTACAGTTACAACATGATGACCGGTATGGGCATGCCGGGAGCTATGGTGGAAAAGAACTTGAGCAGCTTGAAGGAAAATATTCCTGCGCCTGCAGATGCGGCTACTCTTTATTACAAACCCGAACAAACGTGGAGTTATGAGGTGGGTAGTCACTTCAACTTCTGTGAGGGGGCGTTCCAACTGGATGCTACTGCCTTTTGGATGGATACACGCGATCAGCAAGTGGCGAACTTTGCTGAAAGTGGTATGGGGCGCAACGTGAAAAATGCTGGTAAGAGTCGCTCTTACGGAGCTGAACTCTCGGCTCGCACTCGCTGGATGGACAATCGCTTGACCGTAAACACGAATTACGGATTTACGCACGCCACCTTCCGCAGCACGGACAACTATGTGCCTTACGTGCCCAAGCACACCTTGAGCGCTACGGCTGATTTCCGCCAACCGCTGAATTCTTCTGTGCTTCACGCCGTGACATTAGGCGCAAACCTCTTTGCCGCAGGCGACATTATGTGGGACGAAGCCAATACGCACCAACAAGATTTCTATGCCACCCTCGGCGCTCACCTCTCGCTTGAGTTTGCTCGCGACATGCAACTCACCCTTTGGGGAAAGAACCTCACCGATACGAATTATGACACCTTCCGTTTCGACAGCATGAACCGCCGTTACGCACAACGCGGCATCCCCTGCCACTTTGGGGCGGAGCTGAAAGTGAAGTTCTAAATTGTCTATAGAAACTATAGTGACTATAATACTATAAAAAACTAATTACTAAAAAGCACGAGACACAAGACTAATACGTCTCATATCTCGTGCCTTTTATCTATTATCTCACTACGTGATTAAAGAGTTTTCTTAACTTCTACTTCTTCATATGCTTCA
>CALCUV010000032.1 GCA_937906765.1 uncultured Prevotella sp. | reverse complement strand
GAAAATAGATTACGTATTTTTGGGAAGCTGTACCAATGGTAGAATAGAAGACTTTAGGGCATTTGCATCGGTAGTAAAGGGCAAAAAGAAACACCCCGATGTAGTGGCGTGGTTGGTGCCCGGTTCGTGGAAAGTGCGTCAGCAAATTATCGACGAGGGTATTATGGATATTTTAAAAGAAGCTGGTTTTGAATTACGAGAGCCTGGATGTTCGGCTTGTTTGGCCATGAACGACGATAAAATTCCAGCTGGAAAGTATGCCGTTTCTACCAGTAATCGTAACTTTGAAGGGCGTCAAGGTCCTGGCGCTCGCACATGCCTTGCCTCTCCGCTTATGGCAGGAGCAGCGGCGGTGATGGGTAAGATTGTTGATCCCAGAACGTTAATGCCCTAAATCGTAAAGTTATGAAACAGAAGTTTGACATTATCCATAGCACCTGTGTGCCACTCCCCTTGGAAAATGTGGATACCGACCAAATCATACCCGCACGCTTTTTGAAGGCAACGGATAAGGAGGGCTTTGGGGAGAATCTCTTCCGCGACTGGCGCTATAATCCCGACGGCACAAAGCGTGATTTTGTGCTCAACGACCCTACGTATGGCGGTGAAATCTTAGTGGCGGGCAAGAACTTCGGTTGCGGTTCGAGCCGTGAGCATGCTGCGTGGGCGATTGCGGGATATGGCTTCCGCGTAGTCGTGAGCAGTTTCTTTGCGGATATACATAAGCAGAACGAACTCAATAACTTCGTGCTCCCCGTCGTAGTGAGTGAAGATTTCCTCCGAGAAATCTTTGCCACCATTGCTGAAAATCCCAAGGCTATGCTGACCATCGACGTGCCTAACCAACTGATTACGAACGACACCACGGGGCGCTCTGAGCAATTTGAACTCAACGGTTACAAGAAGTATTGCCTGATGAATGCCTACGATGATATTGACTTCTTGCTCGCTAATCGTGACAAGATAGAGGCATTTGAAGCTGCGCAATTGGAAGAATGAAATTATTCGTTCTCAATTACCAGAAATTAAGTCGCACTTAGGAAAAACTAAGTAAGACTTAATTTAAATTAACTCACAAATAGTTTTTGCTAAGATAGGTGTAGTGAGAAGGCTCTAAGAAATTGCATTTAAAAGGTGTGTTCTTGTTGTCGTAAAACGCTTGTCTATAGTAAGATATAAGGATATAAAAAATAACGTCTATGAAACTCAACGTAGTCGTTCTCCCCGGCGATGGCATAGGTCCTGAAATCTCCGCACAAGGTGTCGCCGTCCTTGAAGCGATTGCCCAGAAGTTTGGACACGAACTCACGATGCAGACCGCATTGGTGGGTGGCGCTGCCATAGATGCCGTGGGCAATCCATTTCCCGAGGAAACGTATGAAATCTGTAAGGCTGCCGATGCCGTACTGTTCTCATCCGTGGGCGACTTAAAGTTTGACAACGATCCCAATGCCAAAGTGCGCCCCGAGCAAGGACTTTTGGCGATGCGCAAGAAACTTGGACTTTTTGCCAACATCCGACCCATTGAGACTTTTGACTGCTTGGTGCACAAATCTCCCTTGCGTAAGGAACTCGTAAGCGGAGCGGATTTCATCTGCATCCGAGAGCTCACAGGGGGCATGTATTTTGGCGAGAAGAAAGAAGGGGGTGACCTCGCTTATGACACTTGTGTTTACACGCGTCAGGAAGTGGAGCGCATCCTTCATGTAGCCTATGCCTACGCTATGCGTCGCCGTCGGTTGGTAACCGTAGTTGATAAAGCGAATGTCATGGCCTCTTCACGCTTGTGGAGAAAGGTGGCGCAGGAAGTGGCACAGCAATATCCCGAAGTCACTACGGAATATATGTATGTGGATAATGCC
>CALCUV010000031.1 GCA_937906765.1 uncultured Prevotella sp. | reverse complement strand
TACTTGTGCAACAGCCCGAATATATATTCTTTTCGGTAATGGGAAATGAAAAGGCGGCAAAGGAAATTGCTACGGCAGGCGGGGGAGCATATTTCTTAATTGACAACACGAATGCAGGACTCAAGCAATTGCAAAACGAATTGTCGCAATTCCAACAGGTGGCAACCGAGACTTCCCACTCCGTTTACAATGAGCAATTTATCGCCGTGGGGATATTAGTGTTCCTCTTGCTGGTCATTGAATTCCTGTTGCTCGACATTGTGCTCCCCTTCTACAAACGCTTCCATCTATTTGAATAACCTCTCCCTACGCTAAATGCGCTCATGAATACACGAACTGCATCAACCCTCATTCTCCTGTTTTTCTCCATCCTCAGTGGTGCTCAAACGCCTGAGTGGAAATACATGTACAAGGGGAACAAGGCATTTGAAAACAAGGATTTCCAAAAGGCCGAACGCCATTATCTCAACGTGCTTAAGGAAAATCCAAAATCGGCAGAAGCATTGTTCAACCTTGGCAACACACAGTTGGGGTTAAACAATGCGCAAGCCACTATGGACTATTACGAGAAAGTCAAGCAATGTTCCGCTGACACCTCTCTTAATGCGATGACCCACCATAACATGGGGTATATCTTCCAAGCATCTGCCATGTCAACCACTAAGGAAGATGAGCGTCAACAACACCTTCGTCTTGCTATTGAGCAATACAAACAGGCGCTCCGCATCAATCCTAATGATGACAACACACGCTATAACCTTGCCCTCTGCCAAAAGTTGCTTAAAGACAGCATGCAACAAACTCAGAATGAGCAACAAAAGCAAGACAATCAAGAGCAACAGGAGGAACAACAAAAGCAACAAGACACTCCCCAAGACTCTAAGGAGGATAAACAAATGCAACAACTACTTAACCTTGCCAAGCAAGCTGAAAAGCGCACTAAGGAAAAAGTAGATAAAGCAATGAAAAACAGACGTCAAAAAGGACTCGAAAAATATTGGTAATTACAGAGTACAACTTGTTTTAAAGTACAGATAACAGAGTACAGAGTACAAATTGTTTTAGAGCACAGATAACAGAGTACAACTACCATGTGGCATGCCATCCGAATGGCGCTCTTCCCCTGTTTATAGGGGACCACGAAGTGGTGAAGGGGTGCTGAATACGCACCGCATGGATAACAACTCTCTCCTCTCTCCTCACTAATTATGCGCATCATCCATTTTTACATACTTGCCTTTCTCTCCACTTTTATTGCTTCGGCACAACACGTTGTTGTTGAATGCCCCACGCAGGTGGGACTTAACGAGCAATTCCGACTTCGCTACGTGGTGGAGAATGCAAGCATCGACGACATAACCTTTCCCGCTCTGAGCGACTTCACCCCCTTAAGTTCCCCACAACATTCTTCCAGTTATGGAGCCTATTCCAACGGACTTAAAACAACAACGACAAGTAAGGAGGCCTACACCCTCTTGCTCATGCCCAAGGAAAAGGGCACATTCACCATACCTCCCGCCCAACTCGTTATTGATGGGAAGAAGGTGAAGTCAAAGGCGGTCAAGGTCCACGTCATCGATGACGGAAAGCAACCCGCCATCACGCGCATCACGGGCGATGACATCTTTGTTCGCGCCGAGGTGTCAAAAAAGAAAGTGCTTGAACAGGAAGCCCTGACCCTCAAATATCGATTATTTTGGAAACCCGGCATCAACCTTTC
>CALCUV010000030.1 GCA_937906765.1 uncultured Prevotella sp. | reverse complement strand
TTGAAAGATTAACGATTAAAGTTTAACGGTTAACGATTAAGGTTTAAAGTTGAACGAGGGACGGAGAACGAAGTCTAGAGTACAGAGTTCAGAGTACAGAGAACAACTGCGAGAAAGGACAACGGGGAAAGGTCAACAGACAACGATTAAAGTTTAAAGTTTAAAGTTGAACGATTAACGTTGAAAGTTTAACGGTGAACGTTTAAAGTTGAACGATGAATGGGGAAAGGTTGAGAGTTCTGCTTTAATACTTGTGATTCTCGTGATACGTGGAGTTTGGGTCCGGGTTGACTCCGCGGATCACGGGGAGCTACACGTATTTTATTATGCCGTAGATATTATTCTTAGATACTTGTGATTCTTGAGATACGTGGAGAATAAACTGTTTAACCTGTTATTTTACTTATCAACGGATTATACAGAGATACTGTTGGTGTGCCGTGCGGAACGTTGATGACATTTATATTAAGGAAGACCGTACGTCCGTACAGATTGGGTGAATACACGACTGCTGTGAGTGAGACTGTTATCTGTTGTCTGTTGTCCGTTGACTGTTGACCGTTGTCCTCCATCAATCCCTGCGGAAGAGGTCGCGGGTATAGACTTTTGTTTGGACGTCGTCGAGGATGGAGTCGTAGCGGTTTGCGATGATGGCTTGGGATTGTTGTTTGAATTCTGCCAGGTTATTCACGACTTTACTACCGAAGAAGGTGGTGCCGTCTTCTAAAGTGGGTTCGTAGATGATAACGTTTGCACCCTTGGCCTTGATGCGCTTCATAATCCCTTGGATTGCGCTTTGACGGAAATTATCGGAGTTGGACTTCATGGTGAGGCGGAAGATACCGATAGTGGGTGGTTCGTTGAACGATGAACGTTTAAAGTTTAAAGTTGAACGTTGAGAGTTTAACGAGTATTCGTACTGGTTATTTTCAGTATAGTCGTACCAACCGGCCATGCGGAGGACTTGGTCGGCGATGAAGTCTTTACGGGTGCGGTTACTCTCTACAATAGCGGACATCATGTTTTGAGGCACGTCCTGATAGTTTGCGAGCAACTGTTTGGTATCCTTGGGAAGGCAGTAACCACCATAGCCAAAGGAGGGATTGTTATAATGCGTACCGATACGGGGGTCAAGACCGATACCTTGGATGATTGCTTGCGGGTCAAGTCCTTTTACTTCGGCATAAGTGTCGAGTTCGTTGAAGTAACTCACACGAAGAGCGAGGTAGGTGTTAGCAAAGAGTTTTACGGCTTCGGCTTCTTTCAACCCCATGAGTAAAACTGGAATGCCTTTGTATTCCTGGTTAACGGTGAAGGAGGAAAGGGGAATGGAGCAATCCATTTCCTCTCCATTACCGATTGCGCCTTGTGCAAGGAGAATGGCGAAGGTGTGTGCTGCTTTTTCCAGGCGTTCAATGTCGGCAATCGTTTGGATAGCCTCATTTTCTTCGTTGTATTGACCGATGATTTTAGGAAAGCCTACGATGATGCGACTGGGATAGAGATTGTCGTAGAGGGCTTTGCTCTCGCGCAAAAATTCGGGGGAGAAGAGTAGGTTGAATTTCTTACCTTGTAAAGCAGGATTGAGAGCAAAGCGCTGCGCATATTTCACGTAGAGACTACGGCAATACCCTACGGGGATGGTGCTCTTAATAACCATCACGGCGTTGGGATTGTACTGCAACACAAGGTCTATGACAGCCTCAACTGCAGAGGTATCGAAGAAGTTCTTCTGACTGTCGTAGTTCGTAGGAGCTGCAATAATGACGAATTCGGCATCTTTATAGGCAGTTTCTGCATCAAGGGTCGCTATAAGGTTGAGTTCCTTCTCCGCAAAGAACTTTTCAATATAGTCATCCTGGATAGGCGACACGCGACGGTTGATCTTCTCCACCTTATCGGCGATGATGTCCACTGCCATGACTTCATTATGTTGGGCAAGAAGCGTTGCCATACTGAGGCCGACATAACCGGTACCCGCTACTGCTATTTTCATAAATTGATTTTATTTACAATTACCAAAAGAATATCACCTATTAGGGCACAACAAAACCCCCGACCTTTACAGTCGGAACAGAGTTCTTCCACTACAGATAAGAGATTCTTAGATACAATTCACCCTCTTAGATAGGGGCGTAACTTACGCATTTACAATTAGTTACACGTACATCCATAGGGGGGGTATTCTTTCTAAAAGCCACCGATTCGCCCTATTAACAATTTCTAACATAAGTTACCTTGCAAAGGTATATAATATTTATATATAGAACAAATAATTTTGAAGAAAAAAGTAAGAGTTGAACGATGAACGGGGGAAAGATGAAAGGGGAGAGATGAAAGGGGATGTATCGTTCTGAGGTTCTGAGGTTCTGAAGTGAACGAGGGACGGGGAACGGTGAGAGTTGAACGAGGAACGGTGAAAGGTCAACGTTTAAAGGTGAACGGTGAAAGATTCCACAGATTTCTCATCCTGCGCCGTGTTGCACCCAATAGGTACGAATAATATAGACGTTATTAACGCTCCGCACGGCACGCCGACAGTATCTCTGTATATTTCTGTGTAATCCGTTAATAAAAAAATACGCGTAGATCCCTGTGATACGCTGGAGACAGAAAATCAACGTTACACTGATTTCACAGATACCTTGCGGAGTGTTTACCCTCCACGTATCACGAGTAAAAACCAGTAAAATCTGTGTCTGTAAAAAAATTACGTCCTTCTGTTCTTATCTCCCCAAAATAAACTATTGATAAAAACACGCGCCTTTAAATCAAAAAATGACGAACTATAGGGTTTCTTATTTACCCTCCGAAAACACCGATGAAATCGTGGTTTTTTGCTATAACATCCTTTTACAAAAGAAACTTTAACACCCAGACTTCCAATTGCTAAAAATATATAAATAAGGTTAAACGACTTGGAAACTGGAAAAATATGTGTATTTTTGCCTTATAAGAAAATCTGGTCAACGGACAACGGTCAACGGACAATAGCCAACGGACAATAGCCAACGGACTTTCTGCAGGTATCGTTTAACAACCTATAAATTTGTAGAATCATGAATAATCGAATATTTCTATTATTAGTTTTTGTCATGGGCAGTGCGCTACACGTGATTGCTCAAGACGACCTTTACTTTGTGCCTACGAAGAAGAAGAAGAAGACTCCCACAAAATCAGTGGTTTCTACTTATGAAGATGGGGAGTATGACGATTGGGCAGAAGGACGTAGTGGTGTGATGGATGTTGACGCTTACAACCGTCGTGGGAGCAGTTCTGTAACGTCTGAATATTCTTACGAAGAACCTGCGGAAGACACTGATTCCTACACAGAACGCATTATACGTTTCCATTCTCCAGGTATCACGATTGTAAGTAGTCCTTACTACACGGATTACATCGACATCTACACTGACCCTTGGTACACCTATTACCGTCCTTACAGATGGTATTCCTACGATTGGTATGATTATTGGTGGTGGAACCGTCCTTACCACTGGTATTCTTCATGTTATGATCCTTGGTGGGGATGGCATGGACACCATCATCATGCTTATTATCCCTGTTATCATCATGGTTGGTATCCTCACCATAGCGGGCATCACCACCATTACTACCCCAGACGCGATTATGACCGTCGCCCAACGGCGGTTAACCGAGGTTATCGCCCGAGCACTGAGCGCGGAACGCGACCTTCTGCAAACCGCGAGCAACGACCTTCAGCGAATCGTCCGTCAAGCGTAAAGCGTGGCACAACTTCTGCCGAACGTCCCAGCAGACAGCCTGGTCAGAAGCGTGAAACAGCGTCTCCCAGTAGAGGCTCACGCACCCCTTCTTCACCAAGCATCTCTCCCAGCAGAAACAATCGTCCCTCTCAAAGATCAACAATGAGTGGCGGTGGCGGAAGTCGCCCACAACGTTCTATGGGTGGTGCTACGGGCGGAAGAAGAAGATAAAAGGAGATAGTTAACGGTGAAAGGGGAAAGGGGAACGATGAAAGGTGAAAGGGGAAAGGTGAAAGGGGAAAGATGAAAGGGGAAGCGAGGATAATGACTTTTGTTTCCATTTAACACCAGCACCTTTAAGTTCCCCTATCATCAACGACTTTGGAAAGAACACGTTTACATTCGCCTTTCAACAACCACTAATTATTGAATTGACATTTTTTAACATCCGAAAATAAATTTCTTATGGAACATTTTTCTTATAGGAAATTAAGAGCATACGACCATGCTAAAAAATTGGTAGTTATCGTTTATGATATACTAAAGCAATTTCCACGTGAGGAGAACTATGTACTTTGCGACCAACTACGGCGTGCAGTAATTTCAATTCCGTCCAATATAGCAGAAGGGATGGGAAGAAATTCTATCAAAGAACAAATCCATTTTATAGAAATTGCTTATGGTTCACTAAATGAGGTCATGTGCCAAATAGAATTAGCACATGACTTACACTTTATCAACACCGAACAATTATTACAAATAGAAGAACACTACCGCAATATTTCGCAGATGTTATCAGGTTTAAGAAACAAAAGATTAACCCTAATCAACACCACCCGTTAACCCCTCACCGTTAACCTTTCACCGTTAACCTTTTACGATTATGAAACGCATATTACTCCCCCTATTGCTCGTCAGCGCACCTATTGTTGCACAGGATATTTATCGCATGGAGTCATTCTCAGCAAACGACCTTAATGGTACGGCTCGCTTTGTGGGGATGGGCGGTGCCATGAGTGCGCTCGGCGCTGATATTTCAGTGATGAGTACTAACCCCGCAGGTATTGGTCTTTACCGACGTAGTGACGTTTCTGCAACTGCAAGTTTGTCGGCACAACCACATGCTGAGAAGTTTAACGGCATCGACCGTTCAAGAGCTTCGTTCGACCAAATTGGGTTTGTATCTACCTTAAACTTAGGAGAACCTGACGGACTGAAGTTTCTCAACGTAGGGGTGAACTATCAGAAAAGCCGCAACTTCAAGAACCACATCAATGTGCAGAACTTCCTTACGGGAGGACTTTCTCAATCGTGGCAAATGATGGACCTTGCCTATGCAGATGGATGGTTGGACTTAGATTATAGCGAAGACCGCGAACTGACCACTCCCTTTACGAACATGGGATATGACACACAAATGATTTTCCCCACGTTTGACAGTCAGGATAGAGTTAATGGTTATGAACCGTCGGATGCTGATAGTTATACGTACAAGCGGGTACAATGGGGTGGCGCTCACGAAGTTGATTTCAACCTTGCGGCAAACATTAACGACCGTATTTACGTGGGCATCACAGCAAAGTATCACTTCTTAAATCAGAAATCTTACACCGACTATTCAGAAATACTTATTGACCCAAACGACGAATATTATTACCTCAATGACGAGCACACGGAAGGTGAAGGTTATAGCGGAGCACTTGGTGTGATTTTCCGCCCTGTTGAGGAGAGTCCGTTCCGAGTAGGATTTAGCATTCACATGCCTACATACTACGACATCGAGACCTCTTCCGAACTTTATATGGAGAGTCCGTATAATACCGAAATCAATGGTCATGAATATGAATGCTATCTATAATAATTATGAAATGCGCACCCCCTGGCGTTTCAATGTTTCCATGGGTAGCACGGTGAGCGATTACTTGGCCTATGGTGTGGAATACGAATACTATGATGCGAGTTCCATGCGCGTAACTTATGACCACGGATATGTTAAAGACTATGCCCTTAAGCACGAGGCAGACCGTTGTCTTCAGGGTGTGCATACGCTTCGTGCGGGTGCGGAGTTGAGAGTTGTAGATGGCCTTTACTTGCGTGCGGGTTACAATTACCAGAGTTCGCCCTTCAAGGAAGAAGCCTACCTCAACCAATTCCTCAATAGTAGCAACTACAATTACTCCACCAACACTGACTACGTTAACCTTGGCGAATTGCAACGCGTAACAGGTGGCATCGGTTACCGTTCAGGAAGTTGGTATGCCGATATGGCGTACATGTACCAAACTCAAAAAGCAGACGTCTATGCCTTCCACCTTCCTTCAGGAGGCGCGAATACGTCCAATCGCCTTCAAGCGGCACAGGTTGACCTTAATCGCCACAACATACAGTTCACCGTTGGATATAAATTTTAGAACGATGAAGGGTGAACGGTGAAGGGTGAACGATTAACGGTTAACGATTAACGATTAACGATTAACGGTGAAGGGGGAGAGAATATAGCAATCATAAAAAAAGCGAGCGAATGTGATATTCGCTCGCTTTTTTATGTGTATTTATAACCATGTTATTTGCAAGTAAGGAGTTTAAACAACACCTTCAGTTTTTGGTATCAATTTATTGGCAAATTCCTCGATGAAATCGGCAGTTTTTTCAATTCCGAGCACCGAAGAATTGATGCATAGGTCGTAAGTTTTTGCTTCGCCCCAGCGTGAGGAGGCATAGAAATTATAATACGCCTCGCGGTTGCTATCACCATTGCGCATCAATCTCGCCGCCTCTTTCTCCTCCACCTTACAAGCCTCCATAATGCGCTTCACGCGGTCTTCTTCATTCGCCGAGATGAACACATTCAAACAATTGGGGTAATCCCGCAAGACATAGTCGGCACAACGTCCGATGAAGACACCACCCTTTAACCTTGCTGCGGCCTTACGTATCGCCTCCGCCTGAATGCGAAAGAGGGATTCATCGGAGAGTTGGTTTTGATAAAACCCCGTAGTATGCCCAATGACAGGCACTACCGATTCGAAGAGCGACTGAAAGAATCCCTTGTGCTCATCACTGCGTTCAAACACTTCCGTACAGAAACCGCTTTCACGCGCAGCGATATCCAGCAATTCCTTGTCGTAATAGTCCATGCTGAAACGGCGGGCGAGTTCTTTACCCACCTCACGACCGCCACTACCTAACTGGCGACCAATATTTATTATCAAAGGAGCTGCAACGAGTTCCGAGAATGATAGATTTTCAACGGGAGAACCGTCAATATTAAAGAAGTTATGCATAAAGAAAAAGGGGAAAGTATTAACGGTGAAAGGGGAACGGTTAAAGGTGAAGGGGGAAATAACCGAACGGTGCGACGCCCCAATTTATAGGGGGATGAGACCGCGGAAGCGGTGAGGGGGTGGAATATTGATAACATGACAAATGTATAATATAATCTCGTCTTGAATCTTTACAGCACCCCCTCACCACTACGTGGTCCCCTCCCCCTATAAACAGGGGGAGAGCGCCTTCTGGGACGCAATAATCATCATTTCGACCAATCATTTATCAAAATCAACCCATCATTTATCACGCCTGCAATGCCTTAAATGCCTTCATTTGGCGCCAAAGCATGATGACGGAAACGATGGTGGCCATGGCGTCTGAGAAAGGCATGGCATACCAAACGCCATCCACCTTATTGTCCATAAACATGGGGATAATCAGTATTGCGGGGAGCAGGAAGAGCATTTGGCGCGTGAGCGAAAGGAAGATGCTTTTGCCGGCATAACCGATGCTTTGGAAGAAGGCCGTAGAGACGATTTGGAAACCTATAAGCGGGAAGCACATCACTTGAATGCTCAATCCGTGAGCTGCCGCAGCGATAAGTTCGGGGGAATCTTGAGCAAATGGGGTAACACAAGTTTCTGCAAAGAAAGTGCCAATCACAAATCCAGCAGTTGTAATCACCGTGGCGGTAATAATGGAGAGTTTCAACACCCTTATGATGCGATCAAACTTACGGGCACCAAAGTTATACCCTGCGATAGGTTGCATGCCTTGGTTCAATCCAATCACCACCATTACCACAAAGAGCGACAAGCGGTTAACTACACCAAATGCCCCTACGGCAATGTCGCCGCCATAACTTGTCATGGAGCGCGTCACAAAGATAGCCACCGTACATGCACAAAGATTTATCAAGAAGTTGGGCGCACCAATTGTCAAGGATTCCTTTAGAATCTTTTTCTTTATGCGGATGCGTTTCAAGTCTAACCGAATTGGGGATTTTTCTGAAACAAAAAGGCGCAGTTCCCACACGAGCATAATCACCTGTGCCAGAATCGTTGCCGTAGCGGCACCCGCAATACCCCATTTAAACACAAAAATAAACAAGGGGGCGAGGAGGCAGTTGAGAAACACAGTTCCGAAGGTGGCATACATTGCCTCTTTCGGGCGATTCGTAGAGCGCAGCAACGAATTGAGTCCCAAGTACATGTGGGTCACAATGTTCCCCGCCAGAATGACGGTCATGAAATCGCGTGCCGGACCTATCGTGGCATCACTCGCTCCGAAGAAGCGCAGAATGGGGTCGAGAAAGAGCAGTAGCACAAGTCCGAGCAACAATCCCATGACCACGTTCATAATCACTACGTTACCCAAAATATCGCGTGCCGTTTCATAATCCTTTTGTCCGAGTTTTACGGACATCAGTGTCGAACCGCCCACGCCCACCATTGCCCCGAAGGCCGCCGTGAGCGACATGATGGGTCCCGTTAGCGCAAGTCCCATAATTGCTTCTTCCCCCACACCTTGCCCAATAAATATGGCGTCGATAATGTGATAAAGCGAAGAAGCCGTCATCGCTATAA
>CALCUV010000029.1 GCA_937906765.1 uncultured Prevotella sp. | reverse complement strand
GAACGAATATCTATATCCCAATTAATATACAAACTATATCGTTCAATTAAGTCATATAATTGGAACATCGTTAAATTCATCAAATCCTACATGGACATTGAATTAAGTCCAACAGTAAGAATTGATAAATACTAACTAAAAACACTTGTATTCGAATCACCACGTTCTGCGGCAATTCGCTCTCTACCTCGCATTAATTTCTAAGCAATTTCTTTTGCTTTATCATTTGCGGGATTAAATGCCTATTGGTCCATTGGTCCATTTTTGGAACAAAAAACCATTCTTAAAATATCTTGTAGATAATCAAAATTATTTTCATCAACAATAATATTTTCATTATTTTGCTAATTAAATATTAAAGATCTTGGAGTAATCAATACTTTACTTTCTGGAAAAATTAAAGTGAAAACCTACTAGACAGCTAATTTTTTATCTTTTGCTTAGATGCGCCTAATGAAAATCATTAAAAGGGTTTCATCTTGGCGATTCTCTCATTGAGATAGGCGCGCAATTCTTCGCTGCCCACCACTTCGACATCTTCGTAAAGACCAAGCACAAAGCGAGAGACGCCCTTAAAACTACACACTTCGGTTTCGAGCAGATAGGTGCCACTCGGTTCGGAAGTGATATATTGCTTTGCGTAGGGGTGTTCCTCAATCAGGACATTGTAGGCAAGTTGTCCCAAACGCAGGGCAATGGGAAAGACTTTTTCATCTGAGAAATGGAAAATGTCGGTGTGGAGTGTGCGATGCTTGTCGCGATAAGACCAACGCAGGTCAATGAGTTCCACCCGCTCGGCACGCGCCACCTTAAACGTTTTGTTCTCACCCGTTGAAAGTTCGTAACAACGCACTTCGCTATTGTCGGAAAGGAAAAGGAAGGGTTCAACAATGCGATCGCTCACCTTCTTACTGTGGGGCGAGGCATAATTACGCAGACAGACCATCTGCTCATTCTTAATCGCCTCGAAGAGCACCGACAAATTACTCGCTACATGCTCATCCACACCATACTTTGCGAAAATGTCAGAATCATGTAGGATAGAAAGTTTTTCGCGAAGGTTACGCACCTGTGGCGTTCGGTCAACAACGGAGTTTAAGACGTTAAGCATCGTAATTGCTTCGTCTTCTGAGAAGCGAAAACCATTGGTAATATCCCTAAAGAAAGGCGAATTGGGGTCTATGGAATAGTTTGCACCCTTTTTAACAAGATTAATCCCCACTTGTCGGAACTGTTCAAGATATCTGTAAACCATGCGGGGACCAATTCCAGTCTCTTTAGCGAGCGCTTCAACATTCTGCGGTCCGCCTTTTACCATAGCGCGCAACAAGTGGAGTTGTCGGTGTAAAATCATGGAGAGTTACGTTTTTTATATAGCGTATTGGGACGATTTTCCCAAAACATCAAACCATTACAAATCAAACTTTTGAAACTTCGTCAAACAAACGCTTTACAGAATTACTTATTGCGCGCCGTAAGTTACTCTTTGTGCGCCGTAAGCCTCTAATTGTTTCCCCTATTTAAGGTTCTATGTTCACGAAGTGCGTATGCACTGAATATTTCCGTCTTTCAGCACCACATATTCCTGTGCCACGAGCCACTCCCATGCCTGTTTCTTCACCGCAGTAGGCACATCGGCACAGAGTTTTGAGAGTTCGGCAGCGGGATGTGGGAGTCCGTCAGCAAGGTGCTTTAAAATCATCTGAGCAACCGCCTCTGGTTGGAGCGCACTGCGCTGTTCGTGCAAACAAACGTCGCAACCGCCACAAGGCAATGCCTCCTTCTCGCCAAAATAATCCAACAGATAGACACTGCGACACACATCCGTGCGCGAAGCATAGTCTATGACGCAATTAATGCGCTCAACGTAGCGCTCCTTGCGCTGGGCATAGACAATGGGCGGGAATAAGAGATGACGCCCTTCGAGTCGGCGCGTCAGGTAAGTGATATACGACGCGCGCTTCTTCGGAATGTAGTTTAAGACACGCATGTGGGTCAGCGCCTTCAACTGTTCATAGACCTCGCGAGGGGAACAACCACAGGTCTTTGCCAGCACCTCTTCATCAATCATCACGTAATCGGCAAAGAGTCCGCAATAATGGCGCAAGAGTGCGTTGAGCACACGGTCAAGCAAGGGTGTGAGCCCCGCCTGTCGGTAAAGGTCATCACGATTCACCAAGAAAATCACACGCGATACGTTTTCCTCTGCCTCACGATAATGCAAGTAGCCCGCAAGTTCGAGAATGCGCAACGCACTTTCCGCCTGAATGGGGAAGCGTCGGAAATTCACACAAAACTTGTCGAGTTGGAACTCACGCGTTACGCCCTCGCCTTCCCCCTCTGGCATCTGGAAGAAATTGGCCAAGTCATCGTAGATATTACGTACGTAATCGAGTTCGGGAAAATTCTCACCCACCGTGCGAAGCATCCGTGAATTGTCCCCACGATCCTGCAACAAAACGGCATAAGAGCATTTGCCGTCACGCCCTGCGCGTCCTGCCTCCTGGAAATAGGCTTCGATAGAATCAGGTGCCTCCAGGTGAATCACCAGTCGCACATCGGGTTTGTCAATCCCCATCCCGAAGGCATTGGTTGCCACCATGATGCGCGTGTCATCCTCTTGCCACGAACGTTGACGCACATCCTTCTCCACATTAGAGAGTCCGGCATGATAATGCAAGGCTGTGAACCCCTCAGCAACGAGTGCCTGCGCCACATCTACCGTTCCCTGACGACTGCGCGTATATACAATCGCCGGACCTACCACACTGCGAAGAATATGCACGAGTTCGTTGAACTTATTCTCCGTGGTGCGCACTATGTAACGCAAGTTCTTGCGCTCGAAACTCATGCGGAACGCATTCTTCTCGGAGAACCCCAAAAGGTCTTGGATATCATCAACCACCTGTGGCGTAGCCGTGGCCGTGAGTGCCAAAACGGGCACATTGGGAACTAACTTTCGGAGGTCTGCAATTCTAAGATATGCCGGGCGAAAGTCATAACCCCATTGCGAAATACAGTGGGCTTCATCTACGGTAATAAAGCACACCTTCATGCCTCTAACCTTATGCTGGAAGAGTTCGGAAGCGATGCGCTCGGGAGAAACATAAAGAAATTTCACACCGCCCAAAACGGCATTGTCTAAGATGCGCATCACCTCATCCCTACTCTGCCCTGTATAGACAGCCTCTGCGGTAATTCCGCGTTGCTTCAGGTGGAGCACTTGGTCCTTCATCAGCGCAATAAGGGGCGTAACGACAATACAAACTCCCTCCATGGCGAGCGCCGGTACTTGAAACGTGATACTCTTACCGCCACCCGTAGGCATCAAACCAAGTGTATCCCGACCCTCGGCAATGCTGCGGATGATGTCCGCTTGAATGCCGCGAAAGTCGGGATACCCCCAATATTGTTGTAAGATGGAACGGAAGGACATAGTAAGAATGCTTTGCTTTACGCGTTTAGACAGAAGTACATAAGGACAAATGGTGCTTCTGAGGTTTTTAGACAGAAGAACATAAGGACAAAAGTTAATTGAATGCCTTAATAATTCCTTGAACAAGCGTTTAGACAGAAGAACATAAGGACAAAAGCTAATCAAATGCCTTTGTGTTTCTCTGAACAAGCGTTTGGACAAAAGAACATAAGGACAAAAGTTAATTAAATGCCTTAGTGCTTCTCTGAACAAGCGTTTAGACAGAAGAACATAAGGACAAAAGTTAATTGAATGCCTTAGTGTTTCTCTGAACAAGCGTTTAGACAAAAGAACATAAGGACAAAAGTTAATTGAATGCCTTAGTGCTTCTCTGAACAAGCGTTTAAACAGAAGAACATAAGGACAAAAGTTAATCAAATGCACTTTCTATTCTAAAACTAAAAGCACCTTATGTCCTTTTGTTCTTTTGTCTAAAAACCCAAAAAGCACCATTTGTTCTTATGTTCTTCTGTCCAAAAACTCAAAAAGCACCTTATGCTCTTATATTCCTCTGTCTAAAAACTGTTGTTCTTTTGTCTCAAGAAAAGATGAGACACATTACTCCTGCGGACGGATATCCTCAATTTGAAGTTGCACTTCACCACGCTTGTGGGTGTTTTCCTCTAGGGTGTAACAGATGTCGAACGCGCGCTTTGTCTTGATGTAACGCGCTTGTGAACTTTGCCCGAAAGCAATTCCGTTCATGACGTTGCTACTCTTGTTATCCACAAGTTCAAGTTTGATATGCTCCTGTCCGCGTCCCACCACCTTGCTCGTGCCATAGTCATACACACGAGGGGTAAAGAAAATGGGTTTCGGATTTCCGGGTCCGAAGGGTGAGAATTTCTTTAAATCCTGATAAAACTTCATATTGATGTCGCTAAAGTCGAGTTGCGCATCAATATCAAGTGTAGGCTGCGTCTGCTCATCCAAAAT
>CALCUV010000028.1 GCA_937906765.1 uncultured Prevotella sp. | reverse complement strand
GCCAATGCCATGTCAATGAAGTCCACCACGATGATACCGCCCATATCGCGCAAACGTAATTGGCGTGCCAATTCGTCGGCGGCTCCAAGGTTGACATCTAAGGCGTTCGCTTCTTGTCCGTCGGGGGACTTTGAGCGGTTGCCACTATTGATGTCTACAACATGTAGGGCTTCGGTTTGCTCAATAATCATATAGGCGCCGTGCTTGTAGGTGACGGTTCTGCCCAGAGATGATTTGATTTGTTTGGTGACTGAATAATTGTCAAAGATGGGTACCTGACCAGTGTACTTCTTCACGATGCCGGCACTTTCGGGAGAAATGAGCGTCACGTAGTCCTTAACCTCGTTATAGACGTGCTCATCGTTGATGATGATGTTCTCATAGGAGGGGTTAAAGAGGTCGCGAATCATTCCGACGGTGCGACTTGTTTCTTCAAATACGCATGCGGGGCATTGCTGAACTTGACGGGCGCGCGCTACGGTGTCTTCCCAGCGCTTCAGCAATACTTTTAATTCTTTTTCGAGTTCGTCAACGCGTTTACCTTCTGCAACGGTGCGGATGATGACACTAAAGTTTTTCGGTTTGATGGAGTGCATCAATTGTTTGAGGCGTGCGCGTTCACTATCGTTCTTGATTTTTGTAGAGACATTGATTTTGTCGGCAAAGGGGATAAGCACCAAGTAGCGTCCAGCAAAAGAGAGTTCGCACGTGAGGCGAGGACCTTTTGTGTTAATGGGTTCTTTGACCACTTGCACCAAGATTTCTTGTCCCTGCTTGAGGTGGTCTTGGATTTGACCTTCCTTTTCGAGAAGAGGACCCGCTTGGATGCGTGAGATTTGAGGATTGTGCTTCCCAGCGCGCAGGATGTCTGTAAATTTTTCAAGCGCTCGGTAGTGTGTTCCAAGGTCGAGGTAATGGAGAAAGGCGTCTTTCTCGTGTCCCACATTCACGAAGCATGCATTGAGTCCTGGCATGATTTTTCGAACCTTCGCCAGGTAGATGTTACCAACGGCAAAATTCTCTTCGCGACCCTCTTGTTGGAATTCCACAAGTTTTTGGTCTTCAAGAAGGGCGATAGAAATTTCTTTCGGTTGGACATCCACAATAACTTCGCTTTTCATTGTGTGTCTTTTTTATGTAAATAAGAACAAACCTGAACACCTGTAGAGATTATCAAGTTTGTTCTTAAATCCTTAGACAAGCAAATGTTTACTTGCTCTTATGTCTGTTCTTGCGTAATCTTTTTTTACGCTTGTGAGTAGACATTTTGTGTCTTTTTTTCTTCTTTCCGTTAGGCATAGTAGTAGTAGTTAAAATGAGTGAATATATTCCTTATTACTTAATATCCTCCATGAAAGTCTTTGCAGGCTTGAATGCGGGGATGTTGTGCTCGGGGATGATGATAGTCGTATTCTTAGAGATGTTACGAGCTGTCTTCTGAGCGCGCTTCTTCAAAATGAAGCTACCGAAACCGCGGAGATAAACGTTTTCTCCTTCTGCGAGCGAGCCCTTTACGCTTGCCATGAAAGCTTCCACTGTAGTGAGGATTGTAGCTTTGTCGATACCAGTCTTCTGCTGGATATCGCTTACGATGTCTGCCTTAGTCATCTTTAGGTTCTTCTTTTATAGTTTGTTATAAGTCTAGATGCTTGTTTTGTTTAAGCGAGTGCAAAATTATACTTTTTACTTGATAAGAAGAAATCTTTTGCAGATTATTTTTTTAGTTTTCAACGAACTACGCTATTTGGACCTCAAAAAAGTACATTTTATTGCGCTACAGGTATCTTATTGATGCGGTTGACGTGGCGTCCACCTTCAAATTCTGTGTTTAAGAATTCGTCCATAATTTCCTTTGCGGTGTTCGTATCGATGTAGCGACCGGGCATAACAAGTACGTTCGCATCGTTGTGGAGGCGTGTCATGTGGGCGATTTCGGGAATCCAAACAAGAGCGGCACGAACGTGAGCGTGCTTGTTGAGTGTCATTGAGATACCTTCACCGCTACCACAGATGGCAATACCCTTGCTTACTTCACCGTCCTTCATGCCAAAGGCGAGGGCGTGAGCAAAGTCGGGATAGTCGCATGATGCTTCGCTATCCGTGCCGTAATCCTTATAAGCAATGCCCTTCTCATCGAGGTATTGCTTTACGTATTGCTTGAGTTCGAAACCCGCATGGTCACTTGCAAGTCCAATAATAGTAGTCATATTCTCTTAAGGTTTTGAGGTTCGGATGTTCTGAGGTTCAGAAGTTCTGATGGTCTGATGTTCAGAGGTCCGAGGATTATTCTGCCAAGAATTTCTTAATTTCTTCGCGCATGTTTGCGGGTGTGAAACCTAACTTTTCATCGAGCACCTTGAAGGGAGCTGAGAAACCGAAACTTTCAAGGCCGTAAACCTTGCCATTACCACCTACGAGACCTTCGAAGGTTACTGGGAGACCTGCCGTAAGGGCGAATATCTTCTTGCCTGTGGGGAGGATTGCTTCTTGATATTCCTTGCTCTGACGACGGAAGAGACCTTCGCTGGGGCAACTTACTACGCGAGCGGTGATGCCGTCTTCCTTCAAGAGGTAAGATGCTTCTGCCAAAGTTGAAACTTCAGAACCGCTACCTACGAGGATTACGTCGGGATTTTCAGCTTCAACTACGTTGTAAGCACCGAAACGCACCTGAGAGTAATCGGCAGTTGCGGGAAGGTCGTTTACGTTCTGACGGCTGAAAATGAGCGCCGTAGGAGTGCTCATGTTTTCCATTGCAATGCGCCAACATTCTGTTGTTGCGTGACCATCGCAAGGACGGAATACGCGTACTGAATCCAAACCGCTATGATTGCGGAGTTTTTCCATGAGGCGGATTTGTGCTTCCTGTTCAACGGGTTCGTGAGTAGGACCGTCTTCACCTACGCGGAAGGCGTCGTGGCTCCATACGAACTTCACGGGGAGTTCCATGAGGGCTGCCATACGGATAGCGGGCTTCATGTAGTCAGAGAATACGAAGAACGTACCCATAGCCGTGATGATACCGCCGTGGAGGGTCATACCGATACATACGCAAGCCATTGTCAATTCAGACACACCTGCCTGGAAGAAACCACCTGCGAAATTGTCGCGTGTGATAACCGTTGTATGCTTCAAGAAACCGTCAGTCTTATCAGAGTTGCAGAGGTCAGCACTTGACACGATCATGTTCTTCACATGCTTAGAGAGCATGCCCAAGCAAGTGGCAGAAGCATTACGTGTAGGCGCATTCTTTGCCTGTTCGATTTCGCCCCAAGGGAGTTCGGGGAGTTTGCCAGCAAACCAATCCTTGAGTTCTGCCGCCTTTTCAGCATTAGCAGAAGTCCACGCCTGCTCTTCAGCGCGACGAGCAGCTACGATTTGCTTCAACTCTTCCTTGCGTGCGGCATAGAGCGCGGCAGATTCTTCCCAAATGTGGAAGGGATCTGCAGGGTCAGCACCGAGATTCTTTACTGTATTAATATATGCGTCGCCACCGAGGGGGGCACCGTGAGTAGCGCAATTGCATTCGTATGAACTATTGTCTGCCTTGCGAGCACCCTTACCCATTACGCAATGACCGATAATGAGGGTGGGGCGCTTTGTTTCTTCGTTAGCAGCCTTGAGCGCAGCACGAATTTGGTCGGCATCATTACCGTCAATTTCGAGTACGTTCCAACCCCAAGCCTTGTACTTCGCTCCTGTGTCTTCCGTGATTACGTCAGCGGTGGGTGTAGAAAGCTGGATGTCGTTAGCGTCGAAGAACATGATGAGGTTGTCCAAACCTAAGTGACCTGCCACGCGACCTGCGCCCTGACTCACTTCTTCCTGAACGCCACCGTCAGAGATGTAAGCGTAAATCGTTTCCTTCTTAAATCCGGGGTTGCCAGTGCGTGCATAAAGTGCCTTAGCGGCAATAGCAGCACCTACGGCAAATACATGGCCTTGTCCGAGCGGCCCGGAGGTGTTTTCAATGCCACGCATTACATCTACTTCCGGATGACCTGGAGTAGGAGATCCCCATTGACGGAACTCCTTCAGCTCGTCGATGGTGAATTTGCCTGCCAATGCCAATTGGCTGTAAAGCATAGGTGACATGTGACCTGGGTCA
>CALCUV010000027.1 GCA_937906765.1 uncultured Prevotella sp. | reverse complement strand
ACAACGCTCTTATTTTCGCTGCCGAAGCCCTTGGGAGCAAAGGTGATGTGCAGCTGATCGCCGGGAACGAACTCGTAATAGATCACAGCGGGGGTGTTATTCCTGGTATTCACACGGTCGAAGAGGGGCTCGCCCACCACGCTCTTGCGCAGGTAACCCTCCTCATAGCCCTGGGCCGTGCCGTCATGGATGGCCTGATCCAGGCTGCCGCCCACAAAGTGGATCTCCTGGCCCACCTGCACACGGAACACGGCCATACCGGTATCCTGACACATAGCCACCATCCGCTCCTCGGCCAGACGGTCGTTGCGGACGATCATATCCAGCACGTTGCGGCTAAGGGTCTTTTCTTCCCTGTCACGGCACTGTTCCAGACAGGTCAGCATTCCTTCGCCGATGCAGCAGTTGGCGTCGATCACCATTCGGGCGACTGCTGCGCGCACCTCATTGACATGCAATTCTCTCATAGCTATTCCTCTATGTTCGTTACATTGTCGGCGCACGGAGCGCCGCTGGTTCTATTGTAGGTCATCTGACCGCCACGGTCAAGTGAAAACCACGGCAGACGGCCGCAAATGCGGCTTTATCGCTGACCGGCACAGATCAGGCCGGCAATGGCCAGCAGCCGGTTCTTGGTCTGCAGCAGATAGCGCTGCTCCGCTTCGCAGCGGCGGCGCAGGGCAGTCAGTTCTTCCCGGCCGCTGTCCACCGTCTGCTGCACCCGCTGGGGGCTGGGGCCGCCCACCAGATGGCGGCGGTTCACATTCTCCACCGGATCAAGGGCGCTGCGGATCAGATCCTGCGGCATATCCAGGTCCAGATCCAGCGCTTCCCGGGCAGCCCGGCGCACCAGCGCCGTGTCGATATCGGTGCAGGTGCGGCCCTCTTCCCGGGCGATGAGCACCAGACGGCCCACGATGCGCTTGGCAGCGGAGAAGGAAAGTCCCATGCTCTTGACCATTTCGTCAGCCAGATCGGTGACGGTGCTGAAGCCGTCACGAGTCACCTGCAAGGCACGCTCCTTGTCCACCTCCAGCGTGCGGACGATGCCCTCCAGCAGGTAGGCGCTGTCCTCGATCCGCTGCGCGATCTCGTAGAAAAGGCTGACCACGAAGCCGGGTTCCCGGCCGTTGCCGGGGGTATAGGCCTTCATGGTGTTGAACATGGTGCTCAGCGTACCATAGGTCCACTCACCGGACATACGCAGCGTCTCCAGAGCCACAGGGTTGCGCTTCTGGGGCATGATGGTGCTGTAGGAGCAGTACGGCAGGGCCAGACGGCTGATGCCCACCTCGTTGAGGTTCCACAGCAGCAGGCTCTCGGCCACACGGCCCACATTATTGATGAAAATGGACATGGCGCAGGCAGGCTCATAGGCAAAGTCCAGCGTGCTGCAGGCATCCATGGAGTTGACCAGCAGGTGGTCAAAGCCCAGCAGCTCACACACCCGCTCACGGCTGATGGGGAAGCCGGTGGTGGCCACGGCGGCGCCGCCCATGGGGCTGAGATTCACATGCTCGTAGGCGGTCATCAGGCGCTGACGCTCGATGCTCATGGTTTCGGGCATAGTAAGGATTAGGCGATAACCCTTTATCTTTGCTATCCACGCCAGACCAATCCCTGTGTTTCCACTTGTTGCTTCAATTATCGTGCCACCTGGGGGGAGAAGTCCTTTCTTTTCAGCATCCTCAATCATGGCAAGCGCCACGCGATCCTTTACACTTCCCCCTGGATTCAATGCTTCCAATTTAAGCAATATTTTGGCATTCAAGTTTTTGACATTCGTCAAGCGTTGGGCCTCTAATAATGGAGTTGAACCAATTAGCGCGGTTAAGTTGGAATATATTTTCATAAATGGAGAAAGTTTAACTTTTAAATGAAATAGGTTGTCTCTACTCTAAGCATGTAATTATCAAGATCACTTTAATATCTTTCTCACCTCATCAAGCTTTGCCCAAAATCAATCTATTTTAGGAGAAATTAAGTCTCAAAGAATTTTTCCTAAGTCTCAAAGAATTTTTCTTAAGTGAGACATAATTTTCATGCGGAATCTAAGTCGGAACGATAACTTTATCAAAACAAGATTTAATCTTTATACATCAGCATGTTAACAACTTAAAACAACTCACCTAAGAATTAAATCATAAATCACAATACTCCCTACTTTGTCATTAAGCGACTTGATAATCTCCGATCTACGCATCATTAATTCTGATTTCAATGGTGCAGAAGAGAGATGCACAAAGAGGGTTTGATTCTTCAGATATTTTTGAGTGGTATAGCGTGCCACGACTTCCCCCATCACTTCTTCCCATGCTTGAAGCAGGCGATGTTCATTTAAAGGACCTTCTAATCCGTTGGCACGTAAATATTGAAATAAGACTTCGGTAACATTTTCTGAATTTCTGCGTTTCATATTCTCCTCCCCCCTATTCTTTAATCTCTCCGTTTGAAACGTGGAAAAGTTTGTAATCCTTGGTCGTCATTGCCAATATGCTGTCAAGGTGTTCTCGGTTAGTATCCGTAATAAAAATCTGACCAAAAGCATTTCCAGACACATAATTAATAATACGTGCCACACGTCCAGCGTCTAACTTATCAAATATATCATCCAACAGCAATAATGGAGTTTGTTGATTCCCGCGCTCCTTGAGATAAAGGAATTGTGCGAGTTTTAAAGCAATAAAATAGGTTTTTGTTTGCCCTTGCGAACCCTCTTGACGAATAGGATATTCATTAAGATACAATTCTAAGTCGTCACGATGCACACCATGCAACGTATACCCCACAATGCGTTCCTTTGCTCTGAAAGACGTGAGTTGTTCCTTCAATTCTCCTCTTGATATATGAGAGGCATATTGTATAGAAACCTTTTCCACATCATTGTCACACAAGGAAAGGTATAACGACTGAAAAATAGGGGTAAACTCACTCACAAATGCCTTTCGACATTCATATATATAGGAAGCATCCATTGACATCATTTCTTCCAACACATCCATTACTCCCGCATCAGGTTCCTCCTCTTGCTTCAAAAGAGCATTGCGCTGTTTAAGCGTCTTCTCATAGCGCAAAAGACATTCAACATAACGACTATCATATTGCGCCACAACCATGTCAATAAACTTACGACGTTCCTCACTTCCAGAATCAATCAACAAAGAATCAGACGGAGAAATCATAACGAGAGGAATCAATCCTAAATGTTCGGAAAGGCGTTTATACTCCTTATCATTACGCTTCAAGTGTTTGCGCCCCCCCTTCTTAAAAGCTAAATGCACCTGTTCATTTCCTCCATCCTCACGTTCATATAAACCTTGAAGCATGAAGAATTCTTCTCCATGGCGAACTGAAATGGCATCAGTCGTGGAAAATCGACTTTTGCAAAAAGAAAGGTAATAAATCGCATCCAACACATTCGTCTTACCCATCCCATTTCTGCCTACAAAGCAATTCACGTTGGGAGAAAACTCCAACGTGGCATCTATAATATTTTTATAATTGAGAATCGTTAATTTTTCTAATTTCATAGCGCTATAATATGAATTGCAAAGATACTTAGTATCCTCAAAATTTCACATAATTCACTCTAAAAAAGGCAGAACTACTAAAAATCGGCAATAATATTTTATCAATCAAATGAAAATCGTTATTTTTGCGCTTCGAAACGTAAAATATAAACAAACACATACTTATGTCTAAAAAACAAAATCCCCAAGAAAACCAAGCCGCAGAAGTAATTGCAACTACCGGATCTTGGCTTGAAACCAACAAGAAGCAAGTTATCACTATCGTTAGTGCGATTGTACTTGTAGTAGGTGGTTACCTCGCTTACACACACCTTTATCAGAACCCCAGAGAAGAAAAGGCACAGACACTTTTCACAGAAGGTCTTCAGTACGTTCAGCAGGGCGACTCACTCTCTCTTACAATTGCCATCAATGGTGAAGGCACATTCCCCGGTTATGCTAAAATCGCTGATGAATTTAGCGGAACCGAAGGTGCAAATCTTGCAAACCTCCAAGCAGGTGCGTGCTATGCTAAACTTGGTAAGTATGAAGAAGCAATCCCTTATCTTGAAGCATTCAACCCTGGCGATGACCAATCAGTATCTGCAATGGGACTTTTCGCACTCGCTCAGTGTTATGCAGGTGTAAACAACATCGACAAGGCTATCAGCACATTCCAGGAAGCAGCAGAACAAGCAGATAATAGCGCGCTCACTCCTATGTGCCTCCTTGAAGCAGGTAAACTCCTCGAAAGTCAAGACAAGAAGGCAGAAGCTCTTAAGATTTACGAAACAATCAAGAGCAACTACCCCACTTCAACACTTTCATCGGGTTCACCCGCCGAAATTGAAAAGTACATTGAACGTGCTAAGAAATAATACGCCTCTCGCAAAAAATAATGAATTGAGAATTGAATCACACATTACGTGGATTCAATTCTCAATTTCAGTTAATCAATAAAACAAATTACAGAGGACAATTGAAACCATGCTCCCCCATTACAACGTCAGCAATAAGTCACCTCTGTTTTCTTTGATAGATTCTTTCATCCAAACTATTTTATAACGCAATCATAATTATGTCATCCTTTTCTTACATTGACAACGCAAACAACGAAGTACCTGATGCCTCGCAATACCGTTTTGGCATCGTAGTAACAGAATGGAACAATCACATCACTGACACATTACTTGAAGGTGCCGTACAAACACTCAAGCAATACGGAGTGGCGGAAAGCAGCATCACTATTGAGCGCGTACCCGGAAGTTTTGAACTCATCTACGCATGCTCACAACTCGCGAAACGCGGTTACCTCGATGCGGTTATTGCTATCGGTTGTGTGATCAAGGGAGACACCCCCCACTTTGATTACATCTGTCAAGGCACAACTCAAGGAATTGCTCACATCAATGCAACAGCCGACACTCCTATTATATATGGAGTACTTACTGTAAACAATGAAGAGCAAGCTTTGGAACGTACAACAGGCAAAATCGGCAACAAAGGAAAGGAATTTGCACTTTCTGCAATAAAAATGGCAGATTTCTCTTGGCAGTTACAAAATTAAGCAATATCTTTGCATCGCAATTAAGGGAAACACCTTAACAAGTGAATCCTTGAAGATGCACTGGGTAGGTAGGTAAGTGGTTAAAACGGGCAGACTGTAAATCTGTTGCTTCACGGCTTCGGCGGTTCGAATCCGTCCCTGCCCACTTCAAAAAAGGATGCTAACTTATAGTTAGCATCCTTTTTTGATTTTGCTACTATCTCAAAATTCAAGATTGTCAGATATCCTTAAAATGGAATATTGTGTGACTTACAATAACTTTCAAGTTCCTCATCCGACTTAATAATCACATCACATATTTTTATGAAAGATGACTTAACGTCCGTTGTATATTCTTTAGTTGCATTTATGACCTTTGACAGTTTAGCAATAAACTCGTTAAAATCCTTATTCAAATTATTAAGTTTTTCAATCGTAGAATAATCAAGTTGTTTCTTACGAGCTGGACAAAGGGTTCTACACTCATTCGCTTGCATGTGAATTATACCCACTCCAAAAGCATTATTCAAGCGCACCATTTCTTCAAACAAATCTTCATTGATTTCAAAAGCAACTAAATATCCATAATTTGCCCAACTGCTATTCGATAATGCCTGAAAATAACACTGCTTTAATTGATAGTCTGATTCTATCTTTTTCTTCAATTCGTATGAGTAGATATGCACAGACTCTTTAGGTTCTGTTGCTTTTAACAAAGATAATGTTGCATCGTTATTAAATTCTTCAAACTCTACACCTATAATATCAGGATGAACCCACTTCTGCGAAGAATCCGTTTTAGAAGAAGACTTCTCGTGAAATATCGTTTTGGCATAAATATTACAAGTGCGAAGATAACTACAGAATAATTTATGCAAAGAGCGCTCATCATAAGTTGAAGAAGTTGAGAGTGGAGTTTCTACCGATGGATGCGCTACAGAGACGGGTGAACAATTCCCTAAAAGTGTTTCTATTTCTTGTGCATAATCAGTAATATTTGAACAAGTACCAATAGACCCAGAAGACTTTTGCAATTTATGTGACATATCCTTACGATAAATCACTTTGTCCATCCACGAAACCCCTCTTCTATGAGGCAATTCTGTATTTGGAAGATAATAATATTCAGTATTAATAGTTCCAACATAATAATAACCTTCACCTGAGGGACATAAAACAATATCTCCGATCTTTAATCCTTTAATAATTCTCCACAAGAAACCACAAGCAAGACCAGCAGCCGTCTTTGATTTGCCAGGAACATTATTCATCCAAACAGGGATAAACTTTTCATTAAAATCCCTCCAATTATCATACAGATAATCTGATAGGTCCATGTTGATATCGAAATCTGCCCCAATATAATTTTGTTCGTAGCACATTTTTGCATACTTACTACCTTGCCCCAACATTACTCGATTGTACTTTTTCATGGCGTGTCCTATTTAAGTAGTATAAACGAAATGAAATTTTTCTTCTCGCAAATATATAAATAATTATTAAGATATAGAGGATATAAGTGCAAAGATATATTCCTTTTTTGGTATGCAATAAACGTTGACACACTTAACTATATATTGCTAAATTAAACAACAAAAAAGAATGGACAAAAAAAGAGGTTTCACCATAAAGATGAAACCTCTTATGTAGTTACGTTAAATATTAACCGTTAACCTTCTTCATGTGAGCGATGAGATCGAGAACCTTGTTAGAGTAACCGATTTCGTTGTCGTACCAAGAAACTACCTTCACGAATGTGTCAGTGAGCTGGATACCAGCCTTAGCGTCGAAGATAGAAGTGCGAGTGTCGCCGAGGAAGTCTGACGATACAACAGCGTCTTCGGTGTAGCCGAGGATACCTTTCAATTCGCCCTCTGAAGCAGCTTTCATAGCAGCGCAGATTTGCTCATAAGTAGCGGGTTTGGCAAGGTTTACAGTCAAGTCCACAACCGATACGTCGAGGGTGGGAACACGCATTGACATACCTGTGAGTTTGCCGTTGAGTTCGGGGATAAC
>CALCUV010000026.1 GCA_937906765.1 uncultured Prevotella sp. | reverse complement strand
CCGGTCAGCACATGCACACCCTTAATGCGGCGGCTCTCACGGACACCGGCCACGGTGGCGATGGAGGTCAGGTAGCAGTCCTTAAACTCTTCCACATGCTCCACTTTGAGCGAGAGCCCCGCAGCATACGTGTGGCCACCAAAGTTCTCAAGAAGGTCGGCACAATGTTGCACTGCGCTATACACATCAAAGCCTGAAACCGAACGGGCTGAGCCTGTAGCGATACCCTCACTATGAGTGAGCACCACAGCTGGGCGATAGTACAATTCCGTTAAGCGAGAAGCCACAATACCAATAACCCCCTTGTGCCAGGTTTCGTTATAAATCACCACAGAACGGTGGTCGTCAATGCCGGGAGTTTGTTTCGCAATTTCAATTGCCTCCTCGGTCATCTGCTTATCCAAATCCTTACGCGCATCGTTGTATTGGTCAATCAAGTTTGCCAATTCCAACGCCTCAGCAGGGTTACGCTCCACAAGGAGTTGCACTGCCTCCTTACCGTTTTGCATTCTGCCCGAAGCATTCAAGCGTGGACCAATCTTGAAAATGATGTCGTTCATCGTAACTTCGCGATCGCCCACACCGCAAATCTCACACACCGCACGAAGTCCCACCGACGGTTTGCTGTTCAAGATGCGCAAACCATGATATGCCAATATGCGATTCTCACCCATAATGGGCACGATGTCAGAAGCAATACTGATGACACAGAGGTCCAACAACTGGTGCAACTGATTGAATTCAATGCCATTGCTCTGCGCAAAAGCCTGCATAAACTTGAATCCCACACCACAACCTGAAAGATCGGTGTAAGGATAACGGTTATCCTCGCGCTTAGGATTGAGAATGGCCACCGCGCAAGGGAGTTCGGCGTCAGGGACATGGTGATCGCAGATAATAAAATCAATACCGAGTTCCTTAGCATACGCAATCTCCTCAATCGCCTTGATGCCGCAGTCCAAAACTATAATCAAACTCACACCAGATTCCGCAGCAAACTCCACACCTTTCTTCGAAACGCCATAACCTTCGTCATAGCGGTCGGGGATGTAGTAATCAACGTTGGGATAAAAGTCGCGCAAGAACTTGTAAACCAAAGCCACCGCCGTACATCCATCCACGTCATAGTCACCATAGACCATGATGCGCTCCTTTCGAATCATCGCTTCATTCAATCGGTCAACGGCCTCTTGCATGTCGTTCATCAGGAACGGGTCGTGTAAGTCGGTCAGTTGCGGGCGGAAGAAGCGCTTTGCCTCTTGAGGCGTGGTGAACCCTCTTTGGAAAAGCAGATGCCCCAAAGCGGGATGCACTCCCACTTCGCTCGCCAACTGCTCCTCAGCGGTCTTCACCTCGGGAGACGGCAGTTCGTAATTCCATTTATATATCATTGTCGTATAATTTTTTCAATCTCAAGGGAGCGCCAAAGCGACACTATCCCAAATTAGTGGGTAAAATTACGAAATTCCCCTGACTTTACCCCTACGAAAGCATTACATTTTACGCTACATATACACATTTTAACGCGCGAGCGCAATACTCTCAAAAGCAAAATGTATCTTTGCAGAATGTTTTAATTGGGTTATGAGGCCTTGGGAGTCGGAGTTACTTAGAACTATATAGACGTTTCAAGGAAAATCCATACATCCCCTGAGCGTCCTTAGGATAAAAAATCCAAAAGTGCGCCACCTGATACCCTCATAACCTTAAAACC
>CALCUV010000025.1 GCA_937906765.1 uncultured Prevotella sp. | reverse complement strand
TATGCCACTGAGGCTCGATTGTGGCATGGAAAAAGTTCCAGTGCCATATGATATAAATTGCCCAGTTCCGGCGCCGCCACGCGATACATGGCCCGTTCTTCCAAAGAAAGTCCGTACTGTAAAAAATGGGCAAAGGCACAGGAGAAGCGCCGCAAGAAGGGCGAAGCAGCAGAAGCGCAAATGCCCCCCAACTTCCTCAAAATTGGCGGACGCCGAAACAGTTTGATTTCGCCCGTTCAGAATCAGCCCATCGAGTTTGATGAACCCCTCTTGCGACTCGACACTGCCGCCATCCACTTACTCCGTATGACGTCAGACACTACCTCCATCGAGGTGCCCTTCCGCTTACTCTCCGACCCCTATGATATTCGCAAATTTAAAATCATGGGCGAATGGCGCCCCGGTCAGGATTATGAAGTACACATTGACTCCGCCGCCGTCACGGGTATCTCAGGCCGCCACACGGATAATTTGAAATTCCGCTTCTCAATCGGAACGTCGGAAAACTATGGTTCTGTCTTCTTCCTGCTTCCCGATGCACCCAAAACGGCAGTCGTTCAGTTGTTGAAGGACGACAAGAAGGCGGTGGCACAAGTGAAACTGCAAGACCAGCGTGCCGACTTCTTCTACGTAGAACCCGGAGAATACTATGCGCGTGTCTTTGACGATGTCAACGGTAACGGAAAGTGGGACACGGGTGAGTATGCCCAGTTGCGCCATCCCGAAATGACGTATTACTTCCCCGAAGCCTTCACCGTGCGTGCCAATTGGGATGCTGAAATAACTTGGAAACTCAATGCCGTTCCTCTGTTGAAGCAAAAACCTGAACCTTTGCGCAAGGCGAAGACGAACAACAAGGAAAAACAAACCGCACGCCAGCGCAACATAGAGCGTGAGCGCAACAAGTAATCACCACTCATTTCTGACTCACCTTCACCCTCTGAAAACAATTTAAGACATAGCGCGCCTGAAGTTACTAATTGTGCGCGCAAAGTCTCTCATTGTTTTTCCTGTTTAAGGTTTTATTTTGGCTAAATCTAATTTCTTGATTTTTTGCTTTTAAAGCCCCTTGCAGATGTGAGTCAAAAACGTGGAATCATCTTTGTAAAATTACGGTGTGTCAAGACGGACTGCTGTCTTTCCTGACACACCGTTTGATTCTCTACTTATGAAACACAAACTCCTACTTCTCATCAGCGCCCTGTTGCTTGCATGCAGCGCTGGAGCGCAATGTCCTGTCGTGAACACGGCATTCAAGAGTGGTGAACACTTGGATTATGACCTTTATTTCAATTGGAAGTTTATTTGGATAAAGGTGGGTTCTGCGCAAATGGATATTAAGCAGACGCAGTATAAAGGTCAGGATGCCTATCGTGCTTATCTCATTACGCGAGGCTCAAAGCAGGCCGACCGTTACTTTGTGATGCGCGACACGCTCACTTCCTATGTCACGACTGACATAGTTCCGCTGTTCTATCAGAAGGCGGCGTATGAGGGAAACACGTATCGCAACGAGATTGTGCATTACAATTACGAGAATGGCATAGCGCATTTGAACCTCAGTTATCAAAAGAATGACAAACCCGCAACGAAGAAGACGGTCACGGTAAACGAATGCCCCTATGACATGATTAGCATGCTCCTTAAGGCGCGCTCGTTTGACGGAAGTAAGTTTAAAGTGGGCGACCGCATCTCTTTCATGATGGCCGAAGGCAAGCATTGCGAACGCCAATACATTGTCTATCGCGGGCGTGAGAAATTCACGAATGATTATACGGATGAAACGTTTGACTGCCTTGTCTTCTCCTTCGTGGAAAAGAAGGGCAAGAAGGAAAAAGACATCGTGACCTTTTACGTAACCAATGATAAAAACCACCTTCCCGTACGCCTTGACCTGAACCTCAAATTCGGTTCGGCAAAGGCATTCTTGAAAACGGCAAAAGGCGTCAGACACAAATAATGAAACTCATCATCGACGACAAAATACCTTTCATCCGTGGCGAAGCCGAGAAGTTGGGTGAGACGGTCTATCTTCCCGGTGCGAAAATCACGGCTGAGGATGTGCGTGAGGCAGATGTGCTCATTACGCGCACACGCACTTTGTGCAATAAGGCATTGCTCGAAGGCGCTAAGGTGCAGTTTATCGCCACCGCTACGATTGGTTTTGACCATCTGGATGTTGACTACCTGCGTGAGGCGGATATTGCCTGGACAAACTGTCCTGGGTGTAACGCAACGAGTGTGGCGCAATATGTAGAGACATCCCTGCTCCTCCTTGCGAAAGAAGGGAAGGTTGAACTTTCGGATTGCACCGTCGGAGTCGTAGGTGTGGGCAACGTAGGCCGACGTGTGGTGGAGCGATTGGAACGTATGGGTTGCCGTGTGCTTCTGAATGACCCCCCAAGGGCTGAAAAGGAGGCGGATTTCGCAAAGCATGCCGCTTCGCTCTCACAGTTGCAAGCGGAATGTAATGTGATTACGATTCATACGCCTCTTGTCATGGACGGTGCGCATCCCACGCATCACCTTGTGAATGCCGCTTTCCTCAAAGGCTTAAAGCGTCGCCCTATTTTGATAAATGCGGGGCGCGGAGAGGTGGTTGATGGCGCGGCCCTGAGTCAGGCGCTCGACGAAGGGTGGGTGAGTGCGGCGGTTATTGATACCTGGGAAAACGAACCCGCAATCAATCGCGAATTGCTCCGTAAGGTATTTCTCGGAACGCCCCATATTGCCGGTTATTCGGCAGACGGCAAGGCGAATGGCACACGCATGGCGCTTGAGGCCGTAGCCCGTCATTTCAATAAGGAGGTTACCTTTGAGGTTTCCGCACCTGCGCTCCCCGAAGGCTTTTCCTATTATCCCGAAATGGCGGTGGCGCCCGATTCTCCCCTACGTCTTTACAATCCCCTTCGAGATAGTGAAGTCCTAAAGGCACATCCCGAAAATTTTGAAAAACTTCGTGGCGACTATCCCTTGCGCCGCGAATGCTAAAATAATTTGTCTAACATGAGAGAGCGGTAGGCGCTACACCGTTCCCTTTACTTGAATAAATCTCCATGGCGAAAGAAGAATTAACCCCGATGATGAAGCAGTTTTACGACTTAAAGTCGAAACACCCTGACGCTGTGTTGCTGTTTCGTTGCGGAGACTTCTATGAAACCTACTGTGATGATGCCGTGATTGCCGCTCAGGTGCTCGGCATCACCTTGACGCGTCGTAACAATGGCAAAAGCGCAACGACCACACAGACAGAAATGGCCGGTTTTCCCCATCATGCGCTCGACACTTACTTGCCGCGCCTTGTCAGAGCAGGTTATCGTGTCGCCATTTGCGACCAATTGGAAGACCCTAAGTTGGCGAAGAAACTTGTAAAGCGTGGCATCACCGAACTCGTAACTCCAGGCGTAGCGATTGCCGACAATGTGTTGACAAGTCGCGAAAACAACTTCCTGGCTGCCGTGCATTTCGGAAAAACTGCCGTTGGGCTTTCCCTTTTAGACATCTCTACAGGCGAATTTCTGCTCACCGAGGGCACGCCTGAGACTATCGACAAACTCTTAGGCGGGTTTGCACCAAAGGAAGTATTGGTGGAGCGCGGACGTAAGGACCGCTTCGTGGGACTTTACGGAGCGAAATACTTTATCTTCGAACTCGACGACTGGGCTTTCAATGACACAACGGGGCGTGAGAAACTCCTGAAACACTTCGACGTCAAGAATCTCAAGGGTTTCGGTGTGGAGCATCTTCAAGCCGCTACGGTGGCAGCAGGTGCCATTCTCATCTACTTGGAACAGACCCAGCACACACAGGTTTCCCACATTACGCGCCTCCAGCCTATTGAGGAAGAGCGCTACGTACGTTTAGACAAATTTACAACTCGCAACCTTGAACTCGTTCGCCCGATGAACGAGGGCGGAAGGTCGTTGCTCAACGTTATTGACCATACGCTCACACCGATGGGAGCACGTTTGCTCAGCAGATGGCTCATGTTCCCCCTTCGTTCCGTTCGAGAAATCGAAGAACGACAGAACGGCGTAGAATGTTTTTTCCGACAACCCGATTTTCGTGACCTTTGTCAGCAGGAGTTAGAAAGAATTGGCGATTTGGAACGCATTGTTTCAAAAGTAGCAGTAGGGCGCGTCAATCCTCGAGAAATGCAGCAACTGCGAATTGCCCTTGATAGCGTTGCACGCCTAAAAGAAGCCTGCGCGAATACGTCTGATGACTTTATTCGCCAGTTAGGGCTCCGTCTTGATTGTTGCGAGGAACTTAGGTCTCGAATACTCCACGATCTTCGCCTTGACCCACCCGCGTTAGTAGCTAAGGGAGGCGTAATTGGCGCTGGGGTAAACGAAGAACTTGATGATTTACGCGCCATTTCCACATCGGGAAAAGACTATCTCCTGCAGATGCAACAACGTGAGAGTCAGCAGACGGGAATTCCCAGTTTGAAGATAGGCTTCAACAATGTGTTTGGTTACTATATCGAAGTGCGCAACACGTATAAGGATAATGTGCCCGCCGAATGGATTCGCAAGCAAACATTAGCCCAAGCCGAGCGCTACATTACCCAAGAGTTGAAGGAATATGAGGAAAAAATCCTCGGTGCTGAGGATCGCATTCTTGCACTTGAGACCCGCCTCTACAACGAACTTGCACAATACGCCCTTGGTTTCATTGCCTTGCTCCAGCGTAACGCTCGTGCGCTCTCCACTCTCGATTGCCTTCATTCATTAGCCCATGTGGCGGCACTCCATCGCTATGTGCGCCCCGTAGTTGACGAAACAATGTCCTTAGATATCGTTCAGGGTCGCCACCCCGTAATTTAAACGCTCATGCCAGTGGGTGAGGAATACATCGCTAACGATGTCCATCTCGACACTACCAGTCAGCAGATTATCATTATCACTGGGCCGAACATGGCAGGTAAATCGGCGCTCCTACGTCAGACTGCACTCATCACGCTTCTCGCTCAAATCGGTTCGTTTGTGCCTGCCGAAAGCGCACGTGTCGGTGTGGTGGACAAAATCTTCACTCGTGTGGGCGCAAGTGATAATATCTCTGTGGGTGAAAGTACCTTTATGGTGGAAATGAGTGAGGCGGCGAATATTATGAATAACATCACGGAGCGCTCATTAGTCTTGTTTGACGAACTTGGGCGCGGAACGAGCACTTACGATGGGATATCTATTGCTTGGTCTATTGTAGAATACCTTCACGAAAACCCTGTGGCGCCTGCGCGTACTCTTTTTGCCACTCACTACCATGAACTCAACGAAATGGAAGAACTTTATCCGCGCGTTAAAAACTTTAACGTCTCGGTTAAGGAGTCGGGCAACAAAGTTATTTTCTTGCGCAAACTTATGAGAGGAGGTTCGGAACATTCCTTTGGTATTCACGTGGCAAGAATGGCAGGAATGCCGCGTACAATAGTTGACCGCTCGGAAGTTGTACTTAAACAACTGGAACGTAATCATGCAAATGGAAGTCCAGCAGAGGCTGTGCAACAAATGTCTGACACCATTGCCTCGGGAAGTACCCAACTTTCATTTTTCCAACTTGATGACCCCGTTCTGATGCAAATACGCGACGAACTGCTTCAGGTAGATATCAACAACCTTACCCCCATGGAGGCGCTTAATAAGTTGGACACGCTGAAGCGTATTGTAACGGGGAAGTAGTAAATAGGTTTTTAGGTTTTTAGGTGATGAGGTTTTAAGGGTTTAAGACTTGCAGACCGGACAGAACCTCATCACCTTAAAACCTCATCACCTCAAAACCTTAAAGAGACTTATGCCCAAAGATAAAACAGTATATGTCTGTGAACATTGCGGACAGGAATCTCCTAAATGGCAAGGGAAATGTCCGGCTTGCGGACAGTGGAACACGTTTAAGGAACTCCGCATTCACAATGCTTCTTCTCGCCAAGCCGAAGTCCAAGCGCGTCATGCCTTGACGGGACTTGACGGTCAGCGTACGCAACCCGTTGCGCTGCGTAACGTGTCGGCAGAAGAAGAACCTCGCATTGACACCCACGACGCTGAGTTAAATCGCGTTTTAGGTGGCGGACTCGTGCCCGGGTCGCTCATTCTGTTGGGCGGAGAACCCGGTATCGGGAAATCTACACTCTTATTGCAAACCGTGCTCGCCATGAAGGAGCGCCGCATACTCTATGTGAGCGGCGAAGAAAGCGAACGCCAAATAAAACTACGCGCTGACCGCATCACGCAAGAACCTTCCGACTGCCTCCTTGTGTGTGAAACGAATCTTGAAGCCATCTTCACGCACATTAAGAACACTCAGCCTGGACTTGTAATCATTGACTCCATACAGACTATCGCCACCGAGACCGTAGAATCCTCACCCGGTAGCGTCACTCAGATTCGCGAGTGTGCAGCCGCCATCTTGAAGTATGCCAAAGAGAGCAACGTGCCCGTAATTCTCATTGGCCACATCACGAAGGAGGGAAGCATCGCCGGACCTAAGGTTTTGGAACACATTGTTGATACTGTCTTGCAATTTGAAGGCGACCGCCACTATTTCTATCGCATTTTGCGCAGCATTAAAAACCGTTTCGGTTCCACCTCTGAGATTGGCATCTACGAAATGAACGCTGACGGACTACGCCCCGTAGATAATCCCTCGGGCTTACTCCTCACGCAGAGCGGAGAAGAACTTTCAGGTATCGCCATTTCTGCTGCCATCGAAGGCGTTCGCCCCTTCCTTATCGAAACGCAAGCCTTAGTTTCCACTGCTGCTTACGGAACGCCCCAACGTTCTGCCACAGGCTTCGACCTTCGCCGCTTAAACATGCTTCTTGCCGTCTTGGAGAAGCGCGTAGGGTTTAAACTTGTTCAGAAGGACGTCTTTCTCAACATCGCAGGAGGCATCCGCGTGAGCGACCCTGCCATAGACCTTTCGGTTATTGCTGCAGTGCTTTCAAGTAACGTAGATACGGCGATTGAGCGTAATGTATGTATGGCGGGAGAAGTAGGGCTGAGCGGAGAAATACGCCCCGTCAACCGCATTGCTCAACGCATTGCTGAGGCTGAAAAGTTAGGCTTCCGCCGCTTCCTCTTGCCCGAGGCTAACATGAAGTCAATCGACCCTAAGCAATACAACATCGAACTCGTTCCAGTAGCCCGCGTAGAACATGCCCTGCGCGAACTGTTTGGATAGGATATATCCCGCATAAAGCAAGAAACGCCAGCGTACAAGTCCGTACGTTGGCGTTTTCTTTTTAATACGACTGTCTGACGTCGAGTTTTCGGACAGACACACTGGGATTTTAGACAGACACACTGAGTTTTTAGACATAAGAACATAAGAACAAAAGGGGATAGGTGTTTTCTTACTGCTCTTATCCCCCAAAAAGTTCTTTTGTTCTTCTGTTCTTCTGTCTAAACAAATCGACACCATCCGCCTTTTCTACTTCTCTCTGAAAACAGTAACGCCTAATGCGCAAAATTGTTTGGGTACTTAAGAAAAACAGTTTGGGTACTTAAGGACGACAATTTGAGAGTTTGTGAGAGGGATGCCAGATTGCGCTGTGAGCAGGTGCTGGGTGGGTTTAGACATAAGAACATAAGCACAAAGTTATTTTTGATTGTAAGGCAGTAGGAGTACGTCCATTCCCTTTCATGCTTATGTCCTTCTGTTCTTCTGTCTAACTCCTCTCACGCCTTCCGACAGAAATCCCCGTAGGTATAAAAAAGCGTTGAGTGAATACCAAAGATTGATATTCACTCAACGTGTGGGCCAACTTGGGCTTGAACCAAGGACCTCCGGATTATGAGTCCGTTGCTCTAACCAACTGAGCTATAAGCCCAAATAACTTATAAGTTGTTATTTGTGTGCAAAGTTAGGAAAAAAAGTGGAAACTGCAAACCGTTTCGTGTTTTTGTTTTTTCCTGGTAATGCATTGTGGGGGTGACTCCTTGCGGAAAGTGGCGTTGTGGAGTGGCATAGCGCCTTACTTGATACGCTCTGCCATGATGGTGCGTTCCAAAGTGCTGAGTTCTTTGTCCAATCGCTTTGCCACACCTGTGCCTCCGCAGAGTGTGTCCAACTCCCTCCAAAAGGCAGGACTGTGATTGAGTTCCTTAAGATGGCAGAGTTCGTGACAGATTACGTAATCGATGAGATGGGAAGGCAAGAGCAAGAGCCACAAACTGAGGTTGACATTGCGCAATGAGGAACAACTGCCCCAGCGCGTCGAAACGTCCTTTATCGTGAGGCGGTTAAACGCTATGTTGTGAGCATCTGCAATGGCACGCAGGCGCTTGGTGAGAATCACTTGTGCGTTATTCCGCATGGCGGCACTCATCACCTTGTTTGCCCATGTCATGCTTGCCGGTCCTTCAAACTGAAATCCGCGCGGCATATAAATCGTAGCGCTTTCGGGAGTACGTTTTATCGTGGCATGAGGTTCATTTCCCCGCTCAAAGCGTAATTGGAAAACGTCTGTGGAGATTTGGTAGTCGTAGCTGAGTTTGAATTGCATGAGGAACGGTTAAAGGTGATCGGTTAAAGGTTAAAGGTGAACGGTGAACGAGAAACGGTGAACGGTTGTAGGTTAACGGTGAGGGGTGAACGTTTAACGGCGATGGGTTTATGGAGAATAATTAACGAGGAAGGGGTTATGATACATGCTTTTCGCCTATCCCCCTTCCTCGTTCCTCTTTAAATGTTAATCATTAATGGTTAACCGTTCCCCTTTAACCTTTCACCGTTAAATGTTAACCTTTCACCATTAACCTTTCACCTTTCCCCGGTCGCGCTTACTGCGCGGCGAGCATTTGTTTTACCATTTCCGAAATGGCCTTTCCGTCTGCCTTGCCTGCCAACTTCTTAGAGGCAGCACCCATCACCTTACCCATTTCCTTAGGACTCGTTGCGCCCACTTCAGCAATGATTTCGGTGAGAGCGGCACGGAGTTCGTCTTCCGTAAGAGGCTTGGGGAGGTATTCTTCTACGACAAGCACCTGTCCCATTTCCTCTTCCGCGAGGTCGGGTCGGTTTTGCTCGGTGTAGAGTGCGGCGGTGTCGCGTCCCTGCTTGGCTAATTTTGCTAAGATTTTGAGAGCGTCAGCGTCAGAAAGTTCTTCGTTCGCACCGGGTGCGGTTTGTGCTTCAATAAACAACTTCTTGATGTTGCGGAGTGCCATAAGGCGCACCTTGTCCTTGGCTTTCATGGCCACAGGAATATCTTGTGAGATTTTTTCAAAGAGAGTCATAGCGGTTTGTGAGTGATTTAGCGTAACGATAGTGCGTGGAGCAACTATGGGTTACTATGCGGTTGGTTGTTGCGTAAATTCCTTGAGTTTGACTAACTGTTCGCGCGAGCGGCGTGCCGTAGGAATCGCTTCTATTTGGTCAATGAGCAGTTCGTTGTTCAGATCTTCGGGTTTGAATATGTAAACAGGAGTGCGCGGTTTCGAGCGAGGCTTAAGCGTCTTTCCGTAATACCTGTTGCGAAGTTCGTCGCGATTGATGCCTTCTTCCAAATCCTCCTCAACATCTTCCTGAACGAGACCGAAACCTGAGGCTATAATCGTCACCTTCACGTCTCCGTCAAGCGAATCATCCTTTGCAAGTCCCCACTTATACTCCAAATCCTTGCGCTTAAAGCCATCGATGAATTCGTTTACCTCAGCCAGTTCATTCATTTGGAGCGAGTCGTGAGTTTCAGGGAAAGAGATGCACATAACCATGCGACGCGCCGTGTAGATGTCGTTTTGGTTGAGCAAGGGAGAGTTTAGGGCGTTGTGGATTGCGGCTGTGATGCGATTATCTCCGCGTGCCATGCCCGTAGAAATCACACAGATGCCCCCTTCTCGGAGCACCATGCTCACATCATTGAAGTCAAGGTTGATAACTCCGTGCATTTTGATAATATCTACCACACTGCGCACGGCATTTGTGAGTGTGCGGTCAGCAGATTGGAAGGCATCCACCACACTCTTGTTGTGGTAAACGCTAAGCATGCGTTCGTTGTTAATAACAATGAGTGAGTCCACCTCCTTCGTCAATTCCTCCAGTCCGTCAAGGGCCTTGTCGATTTGCTTTCGCATTTCAAAAAGGAAGGGGAGCGTAACAATGCCCACGGTGAGAATGCCGCGTGCTCTCACTTCGCGTGCCACAACGGGCGCTGCCCCAGTTCCTGTGCCGCCACCCATACCTGCGGTGATGAATGCCATTCTTGTTTCCTTGTCAATGGCATCATAAATGGCGGCTAAGGATTCTTCTCTCTCGGCCAACTGTCTGCCGATTTCGGGTTTGCCACCTGCTCCCAACCCTGGTCCGAATTGGATGCGCGAAGGAATGGGGGAGTCGTCAAGGGCTTTCTTATCCGTGTTACAAACCAAGAAACTCACGTCATACATCCCGTCATTATACATGTTGGCTACGGCATTACCGCCACCACCTCCCACCCCGATAACTTTAATCAAGGTGTTGGTGGCAGGGGCCGTTATTTGGATGAGTGAATCGTCGAGCATGAGTTGAGTGTTTAAGATAGGTTCCTCCGCGAGAGGGAGGCTATCGTTCGTTGGTTAGTTATGGAGCGCACAAAGTTAGAAAGTCGCGCGATTATGTAAAACATAAGAGCGCTTCTGTCTCAAACTGTTTTTACTAAGTAAAGGAGATGGGACTGCTCATGTCAATTGCAGACGTCTCGGGCTCAATAATCATCGCGCCTTCAACTTTTGCCTTGATGTCGTTGAGTTGTTCCTTTGTGCGTTTGTAAGTGGGTGTGATTTCCACCAAAGAGATGATTTCTTCGTTGTCGAGGTCTTCGATGCCAAAGAGGTAAACCTTGGGGCGTTTCTTGCTTGTGCCCTTGCTATCGTTAGGTCCGTAGAAGAGTTCGCGACGGATATCGTTTTCTTCCGCCTTTTCCTCGAGTTCGCGCAAGCGTTCCTGTTCCTCAAGATCCAGTTTTTCCTTGATGCCAGGCACATTGGTGATGCCAAATCCGGTTGCGAGAATCGTAATCTTCACCTTCTTGCCAAGAGAAGAGTCAACAGAAAGACCAAATTTCGTTTCGACATCTTCGCGGAACTGTCCCATGAATTCATGCACCTCATTCATTTCTTCCATCATCAAAGTGTCGCCTTCATGTTGGGCACAGAATGAAATAGAGAGCAATACCTTCTTCGAGTTAAAGATGTCGTTGCTGTTAAGCAGCGGAGAGTGGAGCGCATCTTGGATTGCCGCCGTCACACGATTCTCTCCCTCGCCATAACCCGTTGACATGATGGCCACACCTCCGTCTTTGAGCACCGTACATACGTCACGGAAGTCAAGGTTAATTACCCCGTGCATCGTGATAATCTCAGCAATGCTTCGCGCTGCCACAGAGAGGGTATTATCTGCGCGTTCGAAGGCAGAAAGTACGTTAAGGTCGGGATAGATTTCGCGAAGGCGTTCGTTGTTAATAACAAGAAGGGCATCTACATGCTTCGCAATTTCTTCTACACCGTCAAGAGCTTGGTCAATCTTACGTGCGCCTTCAAAAAGGAAAGGAATGGTGACAATACCTACGGTAAGAATGTCCATTGCCTTTGCTTCGCGTGCAATTACTGGTGCTGCTCCGGTGCCCGTACCGCCACCCATTCCGGCGGTGATGAATACCATTTTTGTGCCATCGTTAAGCATGTTTCGGATGCTCTCAATGCTTTCTTCGGCAGCGTTTTTTGCGCGTTCCGGACGGTTACCTGCTCCGAGACCTTCGCTTCCTAATTGCAAGCGAACGGGAATTGGAGAGTCTTGAAGGGCTTTTGAGTCGGTGTTACAGATAACAAAGTTGACGTCGTGGATTCCTTCGCGATACATATAGTTCACGGCGTTACCACCACCGCCACCTACACCGATTACTTTTATGATAGAGGGGGTTGCTGTAGGCACTCCCAAGTCGATAAGCGTATCTTCGTTCATTGTTTCAGTTTTTTGCTGTAAATGGAATGACGCTGGGTCAGTATAATTACTCAGTAGCGGTTAATCATCATTAACTAATCCGCCAATAAATTTGCCCACTTTCTTAAAGATTCCGGTGATGGCATTGGGCTTCTTCTCCTTTTCTTCACTTTCTTCCTCCTGCTCTTCAGCGTTCTCCTCAGTGTCGTCTTCAGGTTCGGGGGTGGGAGGATTATCAGTGATGGGAGTGGTTATTGTTGTGTCTGTCGTAGTGTCAACTTGCACAGCAGTGTCCTCTTCAACCTTTTCTTCGAAAAGTTCTAAGTTTTCGCTACCCAACTCTCCGCCACAGCAGTTCTGGTCTGCCTGTTCGATGAGCGCAAGTGCCGCAGCGTAGTCACCCTCACGCACTTCATTGACGTTCATGCTTTTGTGACCGCGAATTGAGAAGCGTGTGTTTTTGACAATGCGTAACTTATCCAAACCTACAAGTTTAGCGACAACGCTTTCCATATTCTTAAGCATAGATGCGCCTCCAGTAAGGATAATTCCGGCAATAATCTGGTTCTTTTCGTAACGTGAAAGTTTGATTTGGTTTTCGATGTTGAGCACGATTTCTTCAACGCGCGCCTCGATAAGTCCAGCAAATTCGCTGTAGGGGAACTCACGTCCGTCGCTTACGGCGATAGGGGGATTTTCTCCTCCATTAGTGATGGCAGCGCCCCACTTAAGTTTGAGCGTTTCAGCTTCATCTTCTTCAATTTGAAGAGAAGTGATGTCGCGGGTAATGTTAGCGCCACCGAGGGGAATTACGGCCAAGTGGCGAAGCATGTTATTTTTGAAAATGGCTACAGAAGTTGTTTCTGCGCCCATATCTACGAACACACAGCCACTACGTTTTTCTGGTTCGGTAAGCATAACGTCAGCCAAGCGAAGCACGGTGATGGGCATTTCTGCCACTTCGATGCCTGCAGCACGGAAGCAGTTGCGAATTTGGTCAGACATGCTACTGTTTGCCACAATGTTGAGGTAGCGTGCCTCAATCGTGTCGGAAAGCATGCCTACGGGTTCGTTGGTTAACTGAGGCCCAACTTTAAATTCCTGAGGAATGGTTCCGAGAATGTGACGTTCGGGAGTTGCCTTCTGAAGGTTTTCGACGCGTAATGCCTCCATGATGTCTTGAGAAATAACATGCTTCTCGCTGAAGGTGCGTTGCAACGTATTAGTTACGGTATGCATGCCCATACCTCCGATACCCACGTAGGCTTTTGAGATGCGCTTGTTGAGTTTTTTCTCAAAGTGTTCCTTGATATTCTTTGCGCACTGCGTCATCTTATCAATGTTGCTGATGCGCCCCTTGCGGATGAAGGTATGTGAGGGTTCCTGCATGTAAGCAAGCACCTCGATTGCGCCGTCTGGTTGTTTACGTCCGGCTATGGCTGTAACTTTCGACGAACCTAGGTCGATGGCTACAATGAAGTCTTTTATATCTGCCATGGCTTATGTGTGTGTTTATAGTGTTCGGTTAAAGGGTTTGTTTTAAGTGGCGGTTGCCGTTGAGGCATTCAGAAGTGGGGTTACTTCTTTTTGATATGCTTTTTGCCAATCACCTGATTGGTGAAAGCAATGTTCAGTTCGTAATATTTGTTCCACCCCACGACGGGCATAACTTTGTCATAAAAGAGTTTGAGGTTCTCAAATTTCGTTTCAATATCCTCAATTCTGCCCATACGAATGATTTGTTTGCCCACGCGTGGGTAAAGGTCCACCTTTTTGTTAGGATTTACGTGTACTTGCTCCAACTGCTGGTTCCAGAAGTTGTTGTTGCGCACAAATTGTGCCAACTTTATGAGTTCCTTGCTTGCATAAGCGGTGTCAATGTCTCCCGTAGCAACAAGGAAATTACCAACGTAGTCGCGAGTGGGTAAGCAAACGCCCGTTTCATCTAAGTAAAACGAACTTCCTGAATCGGGAATCACGCGCATAATGGGGATGTATTGGTCAATAAGAATGTTGACGTTGCCCCCAGGAGATTTATAGCAAACGATGTCACTGATATACGGATTTTCACGGAGTGTGGCGGCAATCGTATTACTGCTGATGCTGTCCATAGTTTTCCCGATGGGATAAATTTGGTTTTCCTGAAGCGTAGCAATAATTTCATTTGGATTTACGAATCCACACGTGTCGTTGGCAATCTTGATGTTTATCTTCTGACAGACGCTCTTATCTCCCTTACCCGTTAGGTCTTTAAAGGCATATACCAAGTAACCTATGAAAAGGACTACGACGATGAGTCGGAATATGGTTCTGTATATTTTAGGCACGATGATAATGGTCTAAATGCTTCTTGCGGGGCAATGCCCGTTTTGAAAGAGTGTGAATGTCTGAATGAGCGGTTGCTTGGAGCGTTTCTCTGCAGGGGAAATCAGGGGAAATCGTGAGCGCGTCTTTAGGGGTTAAAACAAAGTCTCAAATTCGCGTCCTTAAGTACCCAAACAGGGGCGCCAAAGTCTCAAACTGAATGTCGTAAGTTAGATATGTTTTTCTTCCAATATCTTTCGGAACTGCTCCATATAGTCTTCCACGTCGCCCGCTCCCAAAACAACGAGCACATCCAAGTCTTCCTCGGCAACGATTGTGGGCAAGTCTTGCTTCATGCAGAGCGCCTTTTTCATGTCTGCCCTGAGGTTGTCAAAGATGAGTTGACTGGTGACACCTTCAATGGGAAGTTCGCGAGCGGGGTAAATCTCCGTGAGCCACACTTCGTCAAGAAGCGAGAGCGCATCGGCAAAATCCTTGTAGAAGTCACGAGTGCGGGTAAACAAGTGGGGTTGGAAGATACCCGAGATTTTACGTCCTGCAAATACTTCACGGATGGAGAGAATGCTTTGGCGAATTTCTTCGGGGTGGTGGGCATAGTCGCTGAGGAGAACGCATTTGTCGGTCTTGATTTTGAAATCAAAGCGACGGTCAACGCCACCAAATGTTTGCATGGCCTCACGGATTTCGTCGGCAGTCAGTCCTGCCAACTGCGCTAAGGCGCATGCACCGATGCCATTGTCAATGTTGATGCTCACAGGCACTCCCAATTCAATGTCCTTCACATTCTCGATGGGCGAAACGAGGTCGAAAATGATGCGTCCGCCACCGATGCGAATGTTTTCAGCATGGAAGTCGCCCTCATGGCGAGAGTAGTCGTAGCGACGCACACCCTCTTGCAAGCGTTCCTCGAATTTCAATCCCTTATGCACCACCAAGGCGCCACCGGGTTGCACCAACGAGGTGTAATGACTGAAACTTTCGAGATAAGCCTCCTCTGTGCCGTAAATGTCAAGGTGATCGGCGTCGGCCGAAGTGATGAG
>CALCUV010000024.1 GCA_937906765.1 uncultured Prevotella sp. | reverse complement strand
CGACCATTAAGGTCGTAAATCACACCGTCAGTCTGCGGACTGAGCGTCACAGTTTCAACGGGGACAAGACCTGTTTCGAGGAACAAGTAATCTCCTAATTGCGTGGGACTAACGTCGGCATGATTTTTATAATATCCGATATACACCGCATAACTCCACGAACTGATGGCATCTTCAAAGAGAACTGTAAAATCCTTCTGCTCAAAGCCCTGGATTTCCCCCGGAACGGTCACTTGCTTTCTGAAATGGTAGGAATTATCATTGGGTACATATTCATACAGATAGAAGACCATGCCTCTATAATAGGTCTCCAGTCCCTTGTTTTGAATCGTAACAGTGACGCTAAGTCCTTCGGGGTCTATCGCAGTGTTGACAAGTTGTAAGTTTGCGGGACCTGAGGGCGCGCGTTGCACGTTCACTTCCTTCTTGAAATGATAATTTACGGTGTCACCCTTACTTTCAGAAAGCCATAACGTATGAGCCCCAGCATTATTCAAGGTCAATTGGAAATAACATGTCGTTGATTCTCCCGACTTCATGAGAAGATTGACACGCGTATATTCTTCCACTTCTCCAGATGCTGACGTGGCGAAAAGATAAAGCATCGTGTTAGCGTCGTCTGCCTTATTAGTTACGGTGGCAGTTACTTCCATGGGCACCTGAGCAACAATCTTTTCTGGACATGTCATATCCGTCACTTCCAATTCCGTAACGGGGTGAAGGAGGATGCGTTTGACGGCATTTTTCTCGCCAATTTCCACTTCGAAATAGCGGAGTGTGGCCCCCACTCTCTGCCACGCATCACTTTTGTTGAGTTTACAGATGGTCGCAATGCGATAGGTTCCAGGCGCAAGGTCTAACTCGGCATACCGTCCTAAGTACAAACCAATGTAGGCGTATTCCTCATTATTCCCTTTCAGCGTCATGGTTCCACAATCCTTTAAGACGCTTTTAAGTTCAAGATTTTCATCCAACACTCCGAATCCCACGTAAGCCGTTTCTACGTCGGGGTTGGGATTATAGAAGAAACTGTAGAGAATATCGTCAATAAATTGTTCGCTATGAGGGTCAAAAAGTTCAGCAGGTACGGGTTCTCCAGTTGCAGGTTGGATGCCAATGACAATTTCTTGACCATAAGCATACCCATCACTCGATCCGCTCCCCACCTGTCCGGTTTCCGGATTCAAGAGTGCCAGTTTGAAGTAACCATCATACGCTCCGCCCCACCCCCAGTTAAAGTGGTAGAGTCCGTTTCCGTCATAACCATCACACACAAAGGCATGCCCTGCAGTCATGGAGTATCCAGCATGAAGGACAGGGCGTCCGGCTTGAAGTTCGGAGTATATTATTTCTTCCCAGTCGTCAACCGTGTAACCTCCCAAATTTCTTCTTTTTACACGTGGGTCATAGTCGAAATACGTTTTCAAAGCATAGGCCGACATAGATAAAGTTGCCCCTGTTGCATCCTTAGTGTAATCCGCTTGTATCGATTGACCGCAATAACGCATGAGTGCTGCCACTGCGGGAGCTTCATCTTCATACCCATACGCGTCTTCCATTTCTTCCCAATCAAATACCGTCGAGGGCAATTCGGGGCAATAGATTTGCTTCTGATACGTAGTGTAGGCAGGAATTGCCGTTGTTGCCGTTGCGGGCCACTTATGATAGTTCATAATTTGCGCCAAGGCCGTTGCCGTACAGCCTGTCACGCTTCTTTCTCCAGCATCCAGCGGACATTGTTGGTTGTAAGGTCCTAATTGATTCCAACGTGTGGTAATCATAGGCGCAATGGGCGCCCATTGTGAAGAACGCGCGTCCATGGTTGAGGGTTGTTGCGAATAGGTAGCCAACTGCGCCATCTGGTCTGCATAACCCTCCAACCATGCAGCCACATTGGCGGGCATAGTTGCGGTGTCGAAATTTCCCTCTGTGGCATAACCGAGCACGTCATCCGTACGGTCGTCACCCGAAATAATCACATAACCCGCATCTCCCTCAGCGTTGAACACATAAAACGCAGGCGTCTCCTCCACGCTCTCTGCCCCACCCATCTGTCGCTTCGGCGCATAAGCGGGTTCATCACTCTCGAGCGTCACCTCCGAATGATGTTGCTTCAAAAACTGTAAGGCCTTCGCCTTTGCCACTTGCTTATCCACAGGACCAGCCCAGGCAGAAACAAACGTCAGAAGGAACAACATCAATGTGCTCCAAGTGCGGTTTACACACTGACACGCTAATCTAAAAACAAGAAGCTTACGCATAACTATAGTTGTTTTATTTGAAAATTACACTAAAAATAACATCCGCCTCAAAGTCTAAATACAAAGACTGATACGGATGCAAATTTAATACTTATATTGCAAACTATAAGGCACTTTGTTTTGATTTTAAGAAAGTGTGTTGCGTTCATGCCTCACTTCACCCATCGCTTCTGCCCATTGATAATGTAAATGCCGGGTTGCTGGGGGCGGGTTACTTTCGTGCCGTCAAGGCGGAAGGTCATGCCTTTTCCTGAAACGGAGACGGGCACTTTGGGGAAGAGCGCCATCCGGTTCTTAATGTCCTGTAAAAAGAACTACGAAACACTTACTTCCAACTACTACTGTTATCGCCGTCACAAAGAGTAATATCGGGCGTCGAATTAGTAAGTTACGACGCACAAACCTACTAATTGTTTTTACAAAAATAGATACTGTTTTTTGGGGCAAGAACAGGGTATAAAAAAGAGGAATGTAAGGAGTGGAGATTATTGTTTCTCCACGTCAAAAATGATTTATACCTTTGTAGGGAATTGATTCACATTTTACATCTCCCCACAATTTATCATGACTGGAACTCTTGACCAACCCCAAATCGTTTCCATTGAGGGTTTACTTACGGAAACTCTAAACATCCCCAATTATCAGCGTCCGTATAAGTGGGGAGTCCGCAACATTCAAACGTTGCTCGCAGATATTGAGGAGGCTATTTCAGAAGCAACTAAATTTTCAGACTTTAAGTATCGCATTGGCACAATTATTTTGCACAAAGATGGCGAAACTTATAACATTGTTGACGGGCAACAACGCACCATTTCTTTTGTGCTCATTTGTAAATGCCTTGGACTTGATGACTGGGGGAAAAGCATTTTAAACGTAAACTTTGTTCACCAAGAATCGCGCAACAATATCTATAAGAACTACAAGTTCATTGAAGAATGGTTTGGGCAGAAGGGAGATACTGTTAAAGATGCCTTTCGAGAGGCAATGGAGAAGACTCTTGAAGTTGTTACAATTTGTGTCAAAGACATTTCTGAAGCTTTCCAACTGTTTGACTCACAAAACTCTCGAGGCAAGGCATTAGACCCTCACCACCTTCTGAAAGCCTATCACCTTCGAGAGATGAAATCTGATCCCTATGCAATGGTTAAGGCCGTAACAAAGTGGGAGAACAAAAAGTCTGCAAAAATCAAAAACCTCTTTGCCGACTACTTATTCCCCATTTGGAATTGGAGCACCCTACGCAAGACTAAGGATTTTAGCACAAAAGACATTGATGTGTATAAGGGGATTTCTGAACACTCCCCCTACACCTATGCGAAGCGTGTGAACAAGGCAATGCCCTACTTCCAAATCACCGAACCCTTTGTGGCGGGAAATGATTTCTTTGAAATGGTTGATTATTACCTATTCCTCTTGGAGAGTGTGAAGCAGGAAATACAAACAAACACTGCATTTGAGAATATAAAAAAGCTCATAGAGGATGGAGAGAAGAAACATAGCGTAGGATTTAAATATGCCCGCGAATTGTTCTACTGCGCCTTACTCTGCTACTATGACCGCTTTCACAACTTCGACCCTTTCATTGTTAAAAAACTCTGCAAGTGGGCATTTATGATTAGAGTGGATAGAGAACTCCTTGGATTTGACTCTATAAACAAATATGCAATAGGCGAAAGCAACTACACTAAGAATGCAAATTCTAACAACATACCCATGTTTGAACGCATCTGCAGAGCACGCACGCACACGGATCTTGCCATGCTACAAGTTACCTTAAAGGCACCAAGCCAAGATAACGAAAAGAATTGGAAGGGACTTTACGAAGCACTCATAGAACTCTAAACTTACTAAACATGGAAATGATTCAAGAACTACATATCATTGACGTTCTGTCCTCGGAGAATAACGCTCAAACCTCGGGGAATATCTTTACCTCCAAGGAATGCCAATACATCATCCCCCTTTATCAACGTGAATATGCGTGGGGAGAAAAGCAAATTGTGAGATTGATTGAAGATATTAGTGATGCTGAGAAGGACAAAAAATATTACATAGGTACCCTTATCGTATCGGAACGAAACGACGGAAAGTTGGAAGTGATTGACGGGCAACAACGCCTTACGACGCTCTTCTTGTTGCTAAACTGTTTGGGAGAAACTACAGATACACACCTGACTTTTGAGTGTCGTGACCGTTCTAATTACACGCTTGAGAATATCCAAAAAGTAGTGACGGGGAAGAACGATTTAGACGAGAAACAGCAGGAAGACAACATTGTAAAGGGGGTTGAGATTGTTAAGCGCACTTTAGAGAAAGAAGAAAAAAACAAGTCTGGATTTAAAGAAGGATTAAAGAAGAAACTCAAGAAGGTCATTCTCTTCCAAATCATTGTACCTAAGCACACTGACCTTAACCGCTACTTTGAAATTATGAACACGCGCGGTGAACAGTTGGCACAACACGACATTCTTAAAGCCCATCTCATGAAGGACTTAGAATCTGATGAACGTGCACGCTTCGCACGTATCTGGGATGCTTGTAGCGATATGGATGGGTATGTACAGATGCACTTTTCGCCAAAGCGGAGAGAGAAACTCTTTGGAGAGCATTGGAATAAAATGCCTGAGGAAGATAATATCTGGCCCCAACACAATTCCCATTCAACACAACAGAGTGGCAATACGCAAGAGCCGAAAAATAATTGGACTATAGAAGGAATACTCAATCAAACTGAAGTTCAGACCCCGACTGAAATTGAAAGTAAGGAAGAACGCACACGCTTTGAAAGCATTATCGACTTCCCCCATTTCTTACTCCACGCGTTGAAGGTTTACCTTCACAAGAAAAGAATAAATGACGATGATGTCATTATCGGCAATGACGATAAGGTCAAAATCGGCAAACAATTGGACGACAAAAAACTTACCGACAACTTTGAGACTGTAGAAAAATACCTTGGAGAGAAAAAGAACTATCAACCAGGGGAGTTCGCCCGCGAATTTATCATCTGCCTACTTCAAACAAGATTTACGTTTGACCAGTATATTATCAAGCGCGAATACACCAGCAAAAATGAAGCTGAAGATGGAGAGTGGAGTCTGAAAACACTATACGCAAGTAAAAGTCAAAATCGAAATAATAAAACTACTTACTACAAGAATTCGACATTTATTGGAAAAGGTAGTAGAAATCAAGAATCCGTCAATAAAGATTTGTGCAAGAAGAACCTCATGATACAGTCTGCACTTCGCGTGTCCTACACTTCTCCCAAAGAAATGCATTGGATTACGGAACTGCTCAAATATTTGTATGTAGATAATGAGGAATCTATTTTCACAGATGATTATCCTAAGAGCATTGCCAAGGATATGGGGAATAAGATTTTAACATTCACTGAAAAGATTGCAGCAACAGCAGTTAATAGTTTTATTGACAATAATAAAAAGGATGATAAGTGGAAAGAGAGCGGAACTGCAACACCACACATTCTATTTAACTACCTCGACTATCTCCTGTGGAAGAAGGATTCTCAGAAATTCAACGACTTTATTTTTGAATTCCGCAACTCCGTGGAACACTGGTTCCCCCAGCATCCATCTGATGGTACTATTAAACCTTGGGACGACGACTCTTGGGGCATAACTGAAGATCAAAAAAGCACCGTTGACAGACTCGGCAACTTATGCCTCGTACAAAGAAACGTGAACTCAAGATTCACCAATAATAGTCCTGCGTCAAAGAAAACGATGTGGGAAGACAGCACTATAAAAAAAGGCAGTTTGAAACTGAGATTGATGAGTGAGGAAACTAAAGATGATAATGTTTGGCGTACAAAAGCATGCTCAGAACATGAAGAAGCGATGATAAAGATTTTAGAAGAAGATCTTTCTAAGAAATTCTCATCCCAACCACCAATTAATAATTAATGAAGTTGTGTATATGCTCGCGCCTCACGCGCTGCAAAAACAAAACTACTTTTACGCGTTCGGATGTTTCAAATGCGACGCATAGTTCATAACTTAAGGCGCCTTATTTGTAACTTTGTGTCGAGGACATTAAATATTCAGAAATTGAGTAGTCCAGCAAAGGTGCTGACTTCAACTTGTGGTTATACAAAACAGAGCATTCTTCGAAGGATGCTCTGTTTTTACTATAATAATATCTCATGTGGTTATGCGCTATTCATCTGCTGCTCTTGACCATTTTGTTGAACGGTCACACACCGGCACAATGACCTTTCCTTCCTTGTTGATAACGGACCATACTTTGCCCTGTTCGACTTTCGAGAGACCTTCGGAAAAATCGGTAATCCAATCATACATACACGGAATGACCACTTCGCCTTGGGAGTTAATGCAACCATATTTGCCGTTTTGCTTGACACGAGCAAATCCTTCGGAGAAGTCCCCTACTTCATCATACGTGTAAGGAATTATTATATCGCCCTGAGCGTTGATAAAGCCCCATTTTCCCTTCTGTTTTACACGTGCCAGTCCTTCGGAGAACTCCCCTGCATCTTCATAAGTGCGAGGAATGACCGTTTCTCCCTTCGTGTTGATATACCCTCTTTTACCATTTTGCTTGACACTGGCAAGTCCTTCAGAAAATGGGCCTGCCCCCTCGTAGGTACACGGAATAACCTCTTCAATGTTGAAGTTGATAAAACCTGCATGGCCATTTCGCCACACAAAAGCAAGACCATCGGAGAAAGCCATGGCATATTCATAAATACACGGAATAACCTCTTCGCCCTTGACATTGACAAAACCATATTTCTTATGCTGCTTTACAAGGGCATGCCCCTCAGAAAACTGGTCGGCATCATCATAAATGCAGGGAATGACCTGTTCTCCCTCGGCGTTGATATACCCATATCGCCAATTTTTCCTTACACAGGCAAGTCCTTCGGAAAATTCGGCTCTATCAGCCAATCCCCAATCATACACACAGGGAATAACCACTTCACCCTTGAGGTTGACGTATCCCCATTTGCCGTTTTGCTTGACGCGAGCAAGGCCTTCGGAGAAAGGTCCCACGCCTTCAAACTGCTTATTAAACAAACGATTCCCCTTGCTATCCACAAAATAGCCTCCGCCATGAACTTCATTGACCGCAATAATAACATTTGACGTGTGCTCCTCAACTTGTTTGCGATTGTTTCCCCAAACGCACATCACTGGCACCAACATGGAGAGAAGAAGGAGTTGAAACGCTTTCATAAAGTATTGATTTCCAAGCTTAAAACTACAACTTATTGGGCAAAGGTACGACAAAACTGAAAACTGGACAAACGCGGGTGAAGCAAATAAGCAAATACGCAACTTATGAAGATAACGCAGCGCCATTACGGAAGTCACAAAACATTGGAAAAGTTTTATGCAAAAATCACACACTGCACTTCAAGGGAATCCATATACGCAGCGTGGAATCTATTTCCGAAAACTGCAAGAATTAACTGTTTTGTTGCAACGAATAGAACACAAAAATGGGAACCTCCTTCGCAGGAGATTCCCATTTATTCGTATATGGAGCGATTGTCCGCAAGGGATTAATATTCGCTCTTCTTTTCGTAGTCGTCCATATCGCCAACAACAATCTTGCTGAATTCGCGAAGACCTGTTCCGGCGGGAATGAGGTGACCACAAATTACATTTTCCTTCATACCTTCGAGGTAGTCAGTCTTACCAGAGATAGCAGCTTCGTTGAGCACCTTAGTTGTTTCCTGGAAGGATGCTGCTGACATGAAGCTCTTAGTCTGGAGAGAAGCACGTGTGATACCCTGGAGAATCTGTGTCGAAGTTGCGGGCATTGCATCGCGAACTACAACTTGCTTGAGGTCGCGGCGCTTGAGCTGTGAGTTTTCGTCACGGAGCTTACGCGCAGTTACAATCATACCAGGTTTCATTGTTTCAGAATCACCGGCATCTACTACCACCTTCTTACCCCAGATACGGTCGTTTTCTTCAGCAAAGTCGAGTTTGTCAACCATCTGCTGTTCGAGGAAACGAGTATCACCGGGTTCGTTAATCTGAACCTTACGCATCATCTGACGTACGATAACTTCGAAGTGCTTATCGTTGATACCTACACCCTGAAGGCGGTAAACGTCTTGTACTTCGTTTACGATATATTCCTGTACGGCTGTGGGACCCTTAATTGCAAGGATGTCACTGGGCGTAATAGAACCGTCAGAGAGGGGAGTACCTGCGCGAACATAGTCGTTTTCTTGTACGAGAATCTGCTTAGAGAGGGGCACAAGGTACTTCTTAACTTCACCGAGCTTAGAAGTAACAACGATTTCGCGGTGGCCGCGCTTCACGCTACCCATTGTAACTTCACCGTCGATTTCAGAAACGACTGCGGGATTACTTGGATTACGCGCTTCGAAGAGCTCTGTAACACGGGGAAGACCACCGGTGATGTCGCCTGCAGAACTAACGGCACGGGGAATCTTAACGAGAACGTCACCAGCCTTAACCATCTGACCATCTTCGATAGCGATGCGACCGTTGATGGGGAAGTTATACGTGCGGATGAGTTCACCATTTTCGTCAAGAATATGAGCAGAGGGCACACGTCCACGTTCCTTAGATTCAATAATGATACGTTCGCGGAGACCTGTAGCATCGTCCTCATCAGTACGGAATGTAACACCTTCGATAACGTCTTCGAACTGGATGCGACCAGCACTTTCAGTAACAATAACGGCATTGAAGGGGTCCCACTTAGCAATCATAGTGCCCTTTTCAACAGTGTCGCCGTCATTCACGAAGAGGTCAGAACCATAAGGTACGTTCTGTGAAGAAAGTACGATATTTGTGTGAGGATCTACGAAGCGCACTTCAGCGAGACGACCTACTACCTTCTTGCCACATACACCATCTTCGCCGATAACGTCAACCGTGCGGAGTTCGTCGAACTCAAGACGGCAATCATTCTTAGCTACGATTGTTGCATTGGCTGCCGCACCACCGGCAATACCACCGGCGTGGAACGTACGGAGTGTCAACTGTGTACCGGGCTCACCGATAGACTGTGCTGCAATAACACCCACAGCCTCACCCTTCTGTACCATGCGGCTGGTAGCAAGGTTACGTCCGTAACACTTCATGCAGACACCATGCTTGCTTTCGCAGGTAAGCACTGAACGAATCTCGACGCTCTCGATGGGAGAGGCTTC